>JBFWWW010000013.1:0-39284 GCA_050245975.1 Hyphomicrobiaceae bacterium | reverse complement strand
CCGGACAGAAGCAGCCGCAGCACGCGCAGGGTCAGCACGTGCGTCTTGCCCGTGCCGGCATTGGCGCTGACCCAGACCGAGCTGCCGGGGTCGGCTGCGCGGGCCTGATTGCGCGCGCTGTTATCTCGGTCTGCCCGCTGCGCCATCCTCATGTCTCCTCGATGGCAGCACCGGCCCATTCGGCGGCTCGCGCCAGGTGCGCGTAGCTGTCGAAGCGGTAGATGTCCTTGAACGCATGGCGCCGGGTTGCCCTGTAGGGCGTTTCCTCGCTGTCAAAGGCGGTGATCAGGCTCGTCAGTCCTTCGACGGCGGCGCGCGCGATGGCTGCCGGATCGTCACAGGCGATCGGCCGCTCCTCGCCCGGAGGCTCGGCGCCCGTGACGCGGATGTAGGACAGCGCGGCAACGCGCGCCGCATCGACATGATCGAACCCGCCGCCTCCGGCAATCGCCGCTTCGAGCGGAAGCTGGGGAGCCTCGCCGCCGAGAACACGGGAAGGCGTTGGCGTGGTGCCCGTCTTGTAGTCGACGATGGCAAGAGCGCCCCCATCCCGAACGTCGATGCGATCGGCGCGCGCGGTAAGCGTGAACGGACCCGCGGGCGCATCGAGCACCAGTGCTCCGCTCAGTTCCGCGAGCACGCGCTTCACACCGCTGCGTCGGCGCGGCTCCGTTTCCGCAAACCACTCCGCGAAGCGCTCGAAGCGCGGCAGCCAGAAGGCGGCAACGCGCGGATGGGCGACATGCGGGCCGAGCGCCTCGCGGGCCAGCCGCACCAGCTCGCCGGCGACGTCCGCCGGGAGCGCTTGCGAATGGAGATTGGCAAAGCGGCCAAGCGCCCTGTGAATGATGCCACCCTTCAGGGCCGCGTCCGGCTCCTTGTCCAGCGGATCGAGGGGATCGAGCCCCAGCACATGGCGGGCAAAAATGCCGTAGGGGTTGGCGATCCACGTCTCCACACCGGTGACGCTGAGCCGCCGCGGGCGCAATGCCACCGGCGGCCTGGGGTCGGGCGCCCTGGCGCGTCGCGGCGGGCCATGGTTGTCGCGGGCTCTGGCCCAGTCGAGCCACGGCTGATCGGATCGCAACCCGTCCGCAAGGCCGAGACCGCCCAGCACCGCCTGCAACCGCATCAGCCAGCGCGACGGCACGGTCGGCACGCCGTCGATCTTGCCGGCGCGGGTCAGAATGACGCGCTCGGCCCCGAGCAACGTCGAGACGTCGTGTGCTCCATGGCCGATCTTCTCCTCCGGCGAGGGCAAACCCAGCGCCTGCCGCATCGGACGGTTGAGCCAGGGGCCCGGATCGGTCGCCTCGGGCCATGTGCCCTCGTTGAGCGAGCCCAGCACGACGACGTCGGGCTGCTGCAGCCGCGCCTCGAACGGGCCCCAGATGTGAAGGCGCGGATGCACGGGCACGCGGGGCCGCACGTTCTGCCCAACAAGAAGGCTGCGGTAGAGATCGGGGTATTCGCCGGCCCGGATCTCCAGCGTCGGAAGCGCTTCGTCCATCAGCCCCGAGAAAAATACCGCGCCGGCCTCGCCGGCTTCCCCGTCCCACAGGCTGGTCGCCCCTTCGGCGGACGGACGCGCCAACGCCTCGGCGGCGGCCATATGCGCGGCCGCCATTGCGCGCAGCGTGACGGGTGTGTCCGCCTCGAACAGGTCCGACAGCGACCCGCAGCAGGTCCGCAGCAGGCGCACGAGCATCCTGATGCGCTCCCAGTCCGCGTCCCACAGGCGGCGCACGGCTCGGTGCGCGTGCGTGCGGTCTGCCGCAGCTTCCTCCACCGCCACGTCTATGCCGTCGAGCCCGACACCGAGATACGGCCGCCGGAAAACAGCGAGCTCGAGCGCACGCGCCCCGCGCCGGACATCGGCCACCGGCAGACCCATCCGGCACAGCGGGTGCTTGAGGAGGGCCATCAGCGGCGCGGGCGACATGTGCTGGGCAGCGGCGTCGACGACAAGATCGAGGAAGGCGCCGGGAACGGTCTTGGCGAAGGGGCGGCCCGCCGAATCGTCGACACGCAGGCCCCAGGTCTCGAGCCGCGCGGCGACACGGCGCGCCAGCAACCGGTCCGGCGAGACAAGGGCGGCCGTGCGGCCGGGATGCTCGACCGCCTCGCGCAGGATGAGGGCGACAGCCTCGGCCTCCTCCTGCGCGCTTGCCGCTTCGAGGTAGCTGACACCGTCCAGCGCATCGGCAACGGCCGCCTTGCTCATGCGCGAGGGAAACTGGTGCCAAAGCTCGGCGGTGGCCGCCGGCCGCATCGCCTCGCTGATGAGGCGCTGACGCGCGCGGCGGCTTGCCGGCGGCGGCTCGCCGGGAAGCTCGGCAACGTCGGCGCGAACGACGCCGAGCGCATCCAGCAGCTTGCGCAGGCCGAACTGCGGGTGTTCCGGGTGCTCGGGGACGATGGCCTGCCAGCTTTCGTCGTCGAGCGTCTGGTCGAGGCCCGGCAGGACAAGGCAGCCCTTGTCGAGCCCGGCCACCACGCTCATGAGCCGCGCGGTGGCTGGAATAGAACCGGTGACACCGGCGACAATGACCGGTCCATCCGGCGGATGCGCCGCGAGGCGGTCCGCCTCCGCCAGCAGTATTCTGTTGCGCCTGTCGGCCGGCGCCAGGAAGCCGCGCTCCGCGAGATGAACCGGCCAGAACCGCGTGACGATCTTGAGAAACTCGAGGGTCTGGCCCCAGTGCGCCGCGAAGTGCTCGGGCACGAGCCCGGCAAGGCCGTCGAGGCTGACGCCTTCCGTTTCGACGGCGTCGGCGAGACGGGCGAGCTCGGCGGCAAGATTGCTGGCCTGTGCCGGACTGCGCGCACCCGCCCCAGCAATCACCGCGAGGGTCCCGTCACCGCCGGCCGAACGCATGCTCTCCGACCATGCCAGGACAAGACGGGTCAGCACCAGACGCCGCTCGACCTCGGGCACGGCGGGTGGAATTTCGCCCGGCTCGTGACCCAACACGCTCGCCGACACGAAATCCGTCAGCAGGCCGAGGTCCTCCTGTCCCTCGGCGATGGCGCGCACCTTGGGCAATAGAAGCGCTGCCCCGCCGGACGCCTTGAGGAAGGCTTCCTGCAGCGCGCGCGTCGCACGCCGCGTCGGCAGCAGAACTGTGTAGCGCGACAACGCCAGAACGTCGGGCGGTGATGACCGGTCGGGCAGCGCACCGGCGAGAATGGCCTCGGCCAGCGCCGTCAGAAAGGGACGGCCCGGTGGAACAGTAAAAATCCGCTGCGGCTTGCCGGTTGCCATGGCGCTAACCCGACGCGCCGGTCAGCAGAAGGCGCTCGGCATGAGCGAGCGCCTCGGGCGTGCCAACGTGCATCCAGGTGCCTTCGAGGCGCAGACCGAAGGCACGCCCGGCTGCCATCGCCGCGTTCCACGGAAGATTGAGGGAGAACGCGCCCTGCGGCGCGCCGTTGAACAGCCGTGGCGCGGCGATCGACACGCCCGCGAACGCAAACGGAACCACCTCGGGATCCTTGCGGCGCGCGATGCGGCCATCGGGCAGAAACGAGAAGTCGCCGCGACCCGAATAACCGATGCTGGACGACACGGGCGCCAGCAGCAGCAGGCAGTCCATGCGGGTTTCGTCCCAGGCGGAGAAGAGGCGGCCCAGGTTCGAGCCCACACCTTCGATCCAGACCGAATCGCTGTTGTGAATGACGAACGGCTTGCGACCGAGCTCCGGCAGCGCCTGCACAACGCCGCCGCCCGTGTCGAGCAGCCGCGACCGCTCGTCCGATATGACGATCTGCGGCGGCCCCGTACGGCTGCCGAGATGCCGCTCCAGGATATCGGCATGGTGGTGCACATTGACGACGGCGCGGCGCACGCCGGCATCCCGCAGGCGATCGAGCACGCGGTCGATGAGCGTGCGTCCCGCCAGCGGCACCATCGGCTTCGGCACATGGTCGGTGAGCGGACGCATGCGCGTCCCGAGGCCGGCGGCCAGGACCATTGCGGTATCGGGGGGGCTCATGCGCCGGCGCTCCGCGTCCAATCCAGCGACCGCCTGCGGATCTCGGCCGGGAAGTTCCTGTCGAACCAGCGACGCACCGGCGCAAGGCCGGGATGCGCAAGGTTGCGCTCCAGATACTGCCAGGTCCGCGGCAGATGCCGCAGGTAGTTCGGCTTGCCGTCGCGGATCAGCAGGCGGGCCCACAGGCCGAGAAGACGCGTGTTGCGCTGCGCGCCAAAGTCGGCGTAGGCCGCATCGAAGGCCGCGCGATCGAACCCGGGCTCCCGCTCCGCAACGGTGGCGCAGTATGCATCGCGCAGCGAGCGCTCGATCGCCTCCGGAACGTCGACCCTCGCATCCTGCAGAACGCAAACAAGGTCGAACGTGAAGCTCTCGTTCAGCGCGTCCTGGAAGTCGAGCAGCCCGACGCGCGAGGTCCCGGACCGATCGGGCAGCCAGAACAAATTTGGCGAATGGTAGTCGCGCAGAAACCAGCCGCCCGGCAGGTTCAGAAGGCGGTCGATGACGGGTGACCAGAGAGCGCGAAATTCCTCGCGGACGTCCTCCGACGGCGGCGATCCCTTGAGCGCCGGCCAGAGCCAGTCGAGCAGAAGCTCCGTCTCGATCTCGAACGCCGCGCGATCGCGGCGCGGCAGCGTGTAGGTCGAGCCATCCGGCAGCGGCATCCGAACCGGCGGCGGCGACGCCCGCAGGGCGATGAGAACGTCGACCGCGGCCCGCCACAGCTCAAGTTGCGGCGCGCCGCTCTCGATTTCCGCACCGAAGGACCGGCGGCCCAAATCCTCCAGCAGCAGGAAACCGCGCTCCAAATCGGCGGCGAGGATGTCCGGCGCGCTGAACCCCTTGTCGCGCAGCGTCAGATCGATGGCGACAAACGGGCGCACATCCTCGGCCAGGCAGGCGATGCGGCTGTAGGCCAGACCGTTCCGGATCGGCGGCCCGTCCGCCTGGCGCGGCGCATCCATCAGCACCGCGCTCCCGGGCTCGCCGACAAGCCGCGCGTAGCTGCGCGTCGAGGCATCGCCCTGCAGGTGCGTCACACTCGCCGTCCGCCAGGCCGGCAATCCATCCAGGAATGTGAAAATGTCGCCGATGCGGGCCGCGCGTGGCGCACACGATCCATGGCCGCGGAGACTGACGCGCCGCCGGGTGCCCGAGCCGGCAATTTCCAACCCGATCTCGAACCTATCCGGCGGCAGCAAGCGCGATGCCCGCTCGGGCCACTCGATCAGCGCGACGGTCTCGGACGGCGCATCCGCAAAATCAAGCTCGGCCGCCTCGCCGGCGTCAGCGAGCCGGTAGAGATCGGCGTGCGCCACGCGGCCGACGCGCGTCCGGTAGTCCTGCTGCAAAGTAAAGGTCGGGCTCGGCACCTCTGCGTCGGGATCATCCAGCAACGCACGTATGAAAGCACGCGCGAACGTCGACTTGCCCGCGCCCAGCGCACCGGACAGAGCCAGCACGTCGCCAGGCCTTGTCGCCAACGCAGCGAGCTGCGCCAGCCTCGCCAGGCCGGCCTCATCCAGTTCACGCTCCCAGACGCTCATCACCCGGCCGCCGCTGTGCGGGGCGCCTCCGCATGACCCAATCCGTTCTCGGGAAAGCGCACGACGACCTGGGTACCCCGGCCCTGCTCCGACTGCAGAGACGCATTGCCGCCGTGCAGCTCGACAAGGCTTTTGACAATCGACAGGCCGAGCCCGGCGCCGCGATGCTTCGAGCCCTGGGTACGGCTTTCGAAGCGCTCGAACACGCGCCGCTGCTGCTCCTTCGGGATGCCGACCCCATGGTCCTCCACGGAGAACACCATCATGCCGGCTTCGCGCCAGCACCCGAGCGTGATGGTATCGCCGGGCCTGGAGAAGCCGATCGCATTGGACAGCAGATTGTAGAGCACCTGGCGGACCCGCGCTTCATCGGCAATGAACGTGTCGACATCGTCGGCGATGCGAATGTCGAGACTGAGGCGCGCGCGGGCGGCGCGGTCACGAACGCCCAGAACGGCGGAATCGATGATGGCGCGGACATTTACAGGCGACAACTTGAGCTCCAGCGCGCCCGCATCCATCGTCGCCAGATCGAGGATGTCGTTGATGATGGCGAGCAGGGTCTTCGAGGAGGCCGAGATATCGTTGAGGTATTCACGCTGCTTGATGTTCAGCTCGCCGGTTCGCGGGCTGGCCAGCAGCTCGCTGAAACCGATGATGTTCGTCAGCGGCGTGCGAAGCTCATAGGACACATGGCTGATGAACTGGCTCTTGAGGCGGTCACCGGCAATGAGCGCCTCGTTGCGCTCGATCAGGGCTCGTTCGTAGCGCTTGGAATCGGTGACATCGACGAATGTGATGAGCGCCGCGCCGTCGGGCAGCGGCGATACGGCGAAATCCACGACCGCGGCGTCGGGCCGCGTCATCTGCCCCTGCACCGGCTGACGCTGATCGGAAATTCCCGTCACGGCGCTGTTGATGCGCAGCCATGTGGCCCGGTCTTCGAACAGCTCCTGGCACGACTCAATGATCTCGTCGATATGCGGCCCCTCGGCGAGAACGCTGCGCGGCAGCTTCCAGATCTGCGAGAAGGCGCTGTTGAACAGCTTGAGGCGGCCGTCCATCGCGAACACCGCGACGCCTTCCTTGAGGTTGTCGAGCGTCTCGCGCTGCGCGTCGATCATCGCATTGTAGCGGCTCTCCAGCGCCAGCCGCTCGGTGACGTCGTCGCAAAGATACGTGACGCCGCCATCGGGTCGCGGCTCCACCAGAACATGCACGGTGCGACCATCGAGGAGATGCCACCAGTCCTCGTAGCCGGTCCCTTCCTTGTAGCCGGCGAGAATCTTGGCCTTCCAATCGCGGTAGTTTACGACCTCGGGCAGGCGCGAGAGCTCGCGCAGCCGGTCCAGGATCTCACCGTCGCTGGGCTTGCCTGCGAGCCATTCTTCGTCGATCTGCCAGACATTGCGATACGCCTCGTTGAAGAACTCGAGCCGCTGCTCCTTTCCGAAGATGGCAACGCCGGTCGACACGCCACGCAGCGTCTGCTCGTAAGCTGCCACCTGGCGGTCGTGCTCGTCCTGGGCCGTCTCGAGCGCGGCAACGTCGACCGCGCCGCCGACCATCGCGCCGTCGAGCTTCAGGACGACGACATCGTGTGCCTTGCGTTCGCCGCGAGCGATCAGAGTGAGGCGATCGCGATACTGCCCGCCGGTCGCGAAAACCTTGGCAACCGCCTCCCGCTGCCGCGATTCCAGAAGCTCGATCTGGCGTTCCAGGACCTCGGCCTCGTCCGCCGCCTCGACGGCGGTGACATAGGCCTTGTTGACCCACTCGAGCCGCCCCTCGGCATTCTTCAGCCAGACGGGCATCGGCAAGGCATTGAGAAGGGCGCGGCTCGCCATGATGTCGCGGCCGAGCTCGCGGTGCCGGTCGAGGATGCGCGCCAAGTCGCGCTTCTGGCCGGCGAGGTCGCGCAGCCGGAGTATCGCGCGTCCTCCGGCTGCACGGCCGTCCGCTTCCAGATGACCGCCACCAGCGGTCCTCAGAAGGACGTTGAAAGAGCGCCCGTCGGCAAACAGAGCATCAAGACCGCGCTTGAGCTCGTCGGCCGACGCGGCATCGAGCCACTGCCCGAACCGCAACAGGTCAGGCGGATCCTCGGGAAGACCGGGCACGGTCGTCAGCGTGTGCGCCATAACCCGCACGCCGCGCCCCTGCTCCCAGAACACCAGCACCTGCGGCTCGGCCTTGATCATCGCTTCCGCGGCGAGCAGGTTTTTGCGGAGCTGGGCAGCCTCCTGCTGAGTGGCGCCGTCGCGATTGCCCGGGTCTGCGCGCAGACCGCGCATGACCAACGCGCCCGCGATCGCTGCTATTCCGGCCGCCACGCAGATGAGAAGAAGAAAGCGCAGCTCGTGCCGCGCCGGCGCACCGCCGTCCGACAGCGCCACCACGAGGATGACGACAACGGCAAGGCTCGCGAGCAAGAGCATCAAGAGCTCCCCGCGCGCACCCCCAGCACTGGCGTTGTTGCCTGCCAATCGCATCCTGCCGAACGAGCCGACAATGGCTCGCACGCTAAGAGCCGACGCAAAACAACAAGCCTACGCGCGCGCGAAGACCGTCCCGATCTGATTAACGAATCGTTAACTACTATGATGGGGTTCGCAGCCGCTGGCCAGAGCCCGAAAGGCACAGTTGCGGCCGGCATCGCCACCTGGCGCACCGGCCGCCCGCGGACTTTCTGCCTCGCTCAGTAGCGATAGTGGTCCGGCTTGTAGGGGCCACCCTGAGGCACGCCGATGTAGCTCGCCTGGTTGTCGGAAAGCTGCGTCAGCTTCACGCCGATCTTCGCCAGATGCAGGCGCGCGACCTTCTCGTCGAGATGCTTGGGCAGCGTGTAGACTTTCTTCTGATAGTGGCCAGGCTTGGTCCACAGCTCGATCTGCGCCAGCGTCTGGTTCGTGAACGACGCGGACATGACGAAACTCGGATGGCCCATGGCATTGCCCAGATTGACAAGGCGGCCTTCCGACAGAAGCAGGATGCGCTTGCCGCCGGGGAATTCGATCTCGTCGACCTGCGGCTTGACGTTATGCCATTTGAAATTCTTCAGCCCGGCGACCTGGATCTCGCTGTCGAAGTGACCGATGTTGCAGACGATCGCGCGGTCCTTCATGCTGCGCATGTGCTCGATGGTGATGACGTCGACGTTGCCGGTCGCCGTCACGAAAATGTCGGCGCGCGGCGCCGCATCCTCCATGGTCACGACCTCGTAGCCTTCCATTGCCGCCTGGAGGGCGCAGATCGGGTCGACTTCCGAAACCAGCACCCGGCAGCCCGCCTGGCGCAACGAGGCCGCGGACCCTTTGCCGACGTCGCCGAAACCGGCGACGAAGGCCACCTTGCCGGCCATCATCACGTCCGTGCCGCGGCGGATGCCGTCGACAAGGCTTTCACGGCAGCCGTACAGGTTGTCGAACTTCGACTTCGTCACGCTGTCGTTGACGTTGATGGCCGGGAAGAGAAGACGTCCCTCCTTCTCCATCTGGTAGAGCCGATGCACGCCCGTGGTCGTCTCTTCCGACACGCCACGAATGCTTTCGGCGAGCTTGGCGAACCAGGCCGGCTTCTCCTTCAGCGTGCGCTTGATGAGCGCGAAGAGGACCTGCTCCTCCTCGTTCGTCGCGCCATCCAGGAACTTGGTGTCGCCCTTCTCGGCGCGCAGGCCGAGGTGAACGAGCAAGGTTGCATCGCCGCCATCGTCGAGGATCATGTTCGGCGTGCCGCCATCGCCCCACTCGAGGATGCGGCGCGTGTAGTTCCAGTACTCTTCAAGGCTTTCGCCTTTGACGGCGAAGACGGGGATGCCGGCGGCGGCAATGGCGGCGGCGGCATGGTCCTGGGTCGAATAGATGTTGCAGGACGCCCAGCGGATGTCGGCGCCGAGCGCGGCCAGCGTTTCGATCAGCACCGCCGTCTGGATGGTCATGTGCAGCGAACCGGCGATGCGGGCGCCCTTGAGCGGCTTCTTGGGGCCGAACTCCTCGCGCGTCGCCATGAGCCCGGGCATCTCCGTCTCGGCGATGGCGATCTCCTTGCGACCCCAATCGGCCAGTCCGATGTCCTTGACGACGTAGTCTTTCTGGGAAGCCATCCGCTCTTGTCCTCGCTGTGGTAGGTGCGCCTTCGGGGCCCTGGGCCGGCTGATGGCGCTTGATCCGGCCCTTCCTATAGCGGCCCGCGCCTTCCGACGCAATAAAGATATAAACAAATCCTTATGTCATGGATTGAGCCGGCCTGGACTCGGTGCACGACCCCGCGTGCACCCGGAACTCCCGCCGACCAAGATTTCATGGCTAACAGATCAATAAACTCTGCAATATAATTTTATGAAACTTGTGTTTTGTTTGTAGTTGAATCGAGCACTATTAATATATCGGATGTACTTCATATTTAGAACTTATAAATTTCTTGAAATATAAGGTCGCCTCCAAAGTTTGCGTTTCCAGGAGGCGTACCATGTCCGGACAGTGCTCGCAGCAGGTGGCTGCTGCATCGCGGTCCTCTATGCCGGGTCTTCTGACCAGGCTGTCGCGCGACCGGTCGGCCAGCGTGACCATGATCTTCTCGCTGCTGCTGCTGCCGCTGACGGGGTTGATCGGCTTTGCCGTCGACTATGGCCGCGTCCTGCACGTGCGCTACCAGGCTCAGTCGGCGCTGGATGCCGCCGCACTGGCCGCGGGACGCGTCGCCCAGGTCGAGCGGACCGACATGATCAACAAGGCCTCTCAGGCGGCAGGCACCTTCTATGACCTCGCCAAGCCGAAGGACGTGCTGAGCTCCACGCTCACCTTCTCGCCGAACGACACCCAGACGGAGTTCACGGTCTCGTCCAACACGTGGGTGCGCACGCCCTTCCTCAGCGTGCTCGACTACCTCCTGCCGCAGCACGCCGATCAGGCCGCGCCCGACGAGTGCAAGACCAACTACTATGCCTGTATGCGGGTCGCCACCAGCGCCACCGCTCAGCTCAAGGTCGGCGGCAACGGCGAGAACAGCCTCGAAATCTCGATGATGCTCGACGTCACGGGCTCGATGGAAGGTCAGAAGCTGACCGACCTGAAGTCGGCTGCCAAGGATCTGATCGACATCGTGATCTGGGACGACCAGAGCACGGCGACATCGAAGCTCGCCGTCGTTCCCTTCGCCGAGGCCGTCAACGTGGGCTCGACGACGCTTGCGGACAAGGTGCGCGGCGCGGTACGCACGGACCGCTGCCTCACGAAAGGGGCTGCCTGCACCTTCATCACCGGGACTACCGACAGCACGACGGAATGGGTCTGGGGCAAGCCGGCGACGTGGTACAAGTTCACCAAGTCGAGCGGGTCAGGCACCTATTCCTACAAGATCTCGAGCTACTGCGTCACGGAGCGGACCGGCACCAACGCCTACACGGACACGGCGCCGAGCGCGACGTCCGATGTGCTCGGCCCGGCTTATCTCGGCTCGGCGAACGGTGAGAACTGCGACTTGGTCGACACCAGCGATGCCGAGGTGAACTCGATCACGCCTTTGTCGACCGACAAGGTCATGCTGAAGCGCAAGATCGACAAGCTGAAGATCTCCGGCTCGACGGCGGGACATCTTGGCACCGCCTGGGCCTGGTACATGCTCTCCCCGAACTGGGGCTATCTCTGGCCGACCGCGAGCAAGCCGGCTGACTACGGGACCGCGAACCTGAAGAAGATCGCGATCCTGATGACGGACGGCGATTACAACACCGAGTATTGCAAGGGCGCCGAGGCCAAGGATTCCAACAGCGCCAAGATCAATTGCAACTCGACCAATGGCGCGTCCAACGATCAGGCCGCGACGCTGTGCACGAAGATCAAGGCGAAGGGTATCGAGGTTTATACCGTCGGCTTCCAGGTCTCGAGCGCAGCCAAGACACGCCTGAAGACCTGCGCCACGGACAGTTCGCACTACTACGACGCGACGAGCGGCGATGCCCTGCGGGCAGCGTTCCGTGACATCGCGCTCAAGATCTCGATCCTGCGACTTGCAAAATAGCGCGAGCGTCAGAGACACGAATGAGAAATGGGCGCCCACCGGCGCCCATTTCAGTTTTCCTCGCCGAACCCGGATTCCACAAGCGCCACGAGCGCTTCCAGGGCTTCCGGCGCGTCGGGGCCCTCCGCATCGAGGCGCAGAACCGCCCCGGGTCCCGCCGCCAGCATCATCAGCCCCATGATCGAGGTGCCGCCGACGGTCTGACCGTCGCGCGTCACGCGCACGGTGGCTTTGAACATGTCCGCGCATTTCACGAATTTGGCCGATGCGCGCGCGTGCAGCCCCTTGCGGTTCCGGATCGTGACCTCGGCCGTCGGCCTTTCGCTGTGCGACACGCGTGCAAGCCCTCTGGCGTCAGTGATCGCCCGTCAGCACCTGACTTGCGACGTTGATGTATTTCCGTCCCGCATCGCGCGCGGCGGTGACGGCGCCGGCGATCTCCATCCCGGACCTGACGCTGGCAAGCTTGATGAGCATCGGCAGATTGATGCCGGCGATGACCTCGGCGCCCGTTTCCTCCATCACGGAAATAGCCAGGTTGGAAGGGGTGCCGCCGAACATATCGGTGAGCACCACGACGCCCTCGCCCTTGTCGACGTGGCCGATGGCGGCAATCAGATCCCGCCGTCGGACCTCCATGTCGTCTTCCGGTCCGATCGACACGGTTTCGAGCTGGTCCTGACGTCCGACGACGTGCTCGAGTGCGGCCCTAAATTCATAGGCCAGGCCGCCATGCGTCACGATTACGATTCCGATCATGTCCTGAAGTGCGCCATGGCCACGTTGCTGCCTCGATCAGGCAGGCCGGGCCGGTCAATCGAAAACGCCGGCCCCGATAAAGGCACGCATGATGTTGAGACGTTCATCAGTACGCACGAGGCTTCGAGAGCCGGATCAGGAGGTCCCGGAAGCTCTGATTTTCCGGGCCGCCCGGTTCAACGCAACCGCCAGTTTGAGCGGCGCCGAGGCCTCGAAGGGGGCCAGATTGATTCGAGACACCGCAATTCCGAGGATTATCTCCGTTTGTTCCTCATCGGGCATGCGGTCGACCTGGCTGGCAGGCACCAGATCCACAACCAGGGCGAGCGAAGCACCGCTCCGCGCCGTCACGTCCACAATTCCAACACCGCGGACTTCGAGCCGCCCGGCCAGAGCGTCCGGCGCCGATGCCAGGATAGATTGGTTCCGGCGGGTCAATTCGACCTGATCGTCGGCAACCAGGGCTGCCTCCAGGCCGGCAGGATCGAGGGCCGAGGGCAAGGGCGACAGGCTGAGGAACCGGAGTGCCAGATCGGACTTGCCGGCGCCCGACGCGCCGCGCAGCAGTGCCGCCCAAGGTCCGAGCGCAACGCAGGTCGCATGAACGCGCTCAGACGCGCCGTCCAAAGCCCGCTCCCCTGCTGGCCGCGGCAGCGGGCAGACGCACGATGAAGCGGGCGCCGCTCACACCGGGCGCCCGGCGATCCCTGAGTTCCGGCTGATCGCAGACATCGGCGGCCCGCCCGCCGGAACCCTCCCGGTTTTCGGCCCAGATGCGACCGCCATGAGCCTCGACGATCTCGCGCGAGATGCTGAGCCCCAGGCCGGAATTCTTGCCGATCGTGCGGTCGGTTTGCGGACGATCGGAGTAAAAGCGCTCGAAGATGGCCTCCAGCCGGTCGGCCGGAATGCCGGGTCCCTGATCCTCGACGCTGATCTCGATCTCGTCGCCGACACGGCGCGTCGCGACCGTGACGGCGCCGCCCTCCGGCGAGAACGACAGGGCGTTGTCGACAAGGTTGGTGACCACCTGGCAGAGCCGGCCTTCGTGGCCCGAAACCATCAGCTTGCGCCCGGAACCGGCGACACCGACAAGCTTCAGTTGGATGCCCTCGCTCGCCGGCACATCGCGGAACACGTTGACCACGCCGGTCACCACCTCGACGATATCGACCGGCTCGATTTCCTGCAGCGCCAGCTCCGCCTCGAGCCGCGAGGCATTCGATACGTCCGTAATCAGCTTGTTGAGGCGTTTCAGCTCGACCTGAATCTGGTGCACGAGCTCGGCACGCTTTTCTTCGGTCTTGGCATAGGTCAAGGCCTCCGCCGTCGAGCGCGCCGCGGTCAGCGGGTTCTTCAACTCATGCGCCACGTCCTGCGCGAAGCGCTCGCTCGCCTCGATGCGCCGGTAGAGCGCCGCCGTCATGTTGCGGAACGCAGCGGCCATCTGGCCGACCTCGTCCGTGCGCCGGGTGAGGTTGGGAAGCTCATGCCGCGCCGTGATGCTGCGGCTCACCGTCTCCGCCGCCGCCGAAAGGCGGCCCATCGGCCCGGCGATGGTGCGCGCGAGGAGCCAGGAGGCGAGCAGCGTCGTCGCCAGGGCCAACAGTGCCAGGACGACGATGAAATTGCGCTCGCCCGACAACACCTCGTCGATCTCACCGGGACGCGTGGAGAGCAGCAGGACACCCTGCACGGCCTTGAGACGTTGGATGGGAACGGCAACGGAGACGATCTGCTCGCCCTTCTCGTTGACGAGCAGCATCGGCGTCGTGGAACCGGCAAGCGCCATCCGGACCTCCGGATAGGCCGTTCCATTGGCGGTGCCGATCTCCTTGTAGACCGAGAGATCGCCGCGCATGAGCCAGGCCAGCAGCCGCGTCCAGGCCGACTTGAGCTTCACCGGCGTCAGCGGCTCCTGGTCGACGTCGCCGAGATCGGAGCGCACGATCTGGCCCTTGTAGATCATCGTGGCGGAATCGGCGACGAGCGTGCCGTCCCGGCCGTAGATGCGCGCGCGGTTGTCCGTCGATTGCATGAGGCGGCGCAGGATCGGCGCGACGCGCTCGGGCCTGATCGACAGTTCCAGCGCGGCGATGCCGTCATCGCGGAAGGGGATCTGACCTCCATCCATGTCCGGCAGCTTGTCGGGATCGATGACGATCTGGTCGGTGTCGATGGTGGCGTTGGCGGCGATCGCCGCAGCAATGATCTCGCCCTGCGTGCGCAGGCTCTCGCGCTTGGCGTCGATCAGCCAGGCGTGATTGTTGCTGAGGTAGTAGACCCCGCACAGCAGCACGCCCAGGCCGATGAGGTTCGAGAAGACGATGCGCCGCTGCAATGTCCGCGTGACGAAACGGATCAGCGGTCCGTAGGTCAGAAACTCGAACAGGCGTTCGTTGCGGAGCACACCGCCGGCGGCCGAGGCGGCACGCTTCCAGCCGCGCCGGACCGCATCCTTCACGCCACCCGAACCTGGCTGCAGCCGCTCCGTCTCGATCGCCATCAGGCAGGCCCCGGGAGAGCTTACGCTTCCTTGAAGCGGTAACCGACGCCGTAAAGCGTCTCGATAACGTCGAAGTCGTCGTCCACCTGCTTGAACTTCTTGCGCAGCCGCTTGATGTGGCTGTCGATGGTGCGGTCGTCGACGTACACCTGGTCGTCGTAGGCGGCATCCATCAGCGCATCGCGCGTCTTGACGACGCCGGGGCGCGTGGCCAGCGCCTGCAGGATCAGAAACTCGGTCACCGTCAGCATGACCGGCTTGCTGTCCCAATGGCAGGTATGACGCTCCGGATCGAGCTTCAGCTTGCCGCGCTCGAGGACGCGGGCGGCTTCCGTCACCTGGCCGTTGGCATCCTTGGGCTGGAACCGCCGCAGAACGGCCTTGACCCGTTCCACAACCAGCCGCTGCGAAAACGGCTTCGCGATATAGTCGTCGGCACCCATCTTGAGGCCGAACAGCTCGTCGATCTCCTCGTCCTTCGACGTGAGGAAAATAACCGGCATATCGGTCTGCTGGCGCAGACGCCGCAGCAGCTCCATCCCGTCCATGCGCGGCATCTTGATATCGAGGATCGCCAGGTCGGCGGGCTCCTCGGCCAGAGCTTCATATGCCGCCGCACCGTCGCTATAGGTCCGGACCTTGTAGCCCTCGGCCTCCAATGCCATACCAAGCGACGTCAGGATGTTGCGCTCGTCGTCGACCAGAGCAATCGTGCTCTTTTCTTTCATCGTCGTGCCCACCTCGACACCCAACACTGGAGGGTCCGTCTAGGGCCCTACCATGCGGAAATTGTGACGCGTTGTCTGTGCTGATCGGACTGAATGATACCTGAATAGTCCCCCGCTGCAACCCGAAGTGACCTTCCATGCCTGTTGACAACCATGATTTCGCCCGCGATGCCCGCCATCTCATCCGCAAAGGCCTGAAAGCGGCTCTGGCGACGATCGACAAGAACAGCGGGCATCCCCACGCCTCGCTTGTTCTGGTCGCCACCGAGACGGACGGCACACCCGTTCTTCTGATCTCGAACCTCGCGGTGCATACCCAGAACCTGGCGGCGGACCCGCGAGCGAGCCTCCTCTTCGACGGCACCGACGGCCTCGGCGATCCGCTTGCCGGCGGGCGCGTCACCGTGGTCGGAACCGCGGAGCGGATCGCGTCACCGCACGTCCGTCAGCGCTTTCTCGCGCGCCATCCGTCGGCGGCGTCCTACGCCGACTTTCCGGACTTCTCGTTTTTCCGGCTGCGTCCGGAGCGCGCTCACTTCATCGGCGGGTTCGGCCGCATCGTGACACTCACCGCCGAGAGCCTGATCACGGATACGGCCGGCGCCGAAAGCCTCATCGCTGCCGAGCCCGGCATCGTATCCCACATGAACGAGGACCACGCCGACGCGCTCGCTCTCTACGCGACGGAGTTCGCGGGGCGGCCCGCCGGCGAATGGCGCTGCACCGCAATCGATCCGGCCGGCATCGATCTCGTGCTGGGCGCGGACACAGCCCGGGTGGACAGCCCCTTCCCGATGCTCTCGGGAGCCGATGCGCGCCGTGCCCTCGTCGCCATGGTCCAGGAGGCGCGGCAACGGGCGGCTGCGAGACAGGCCAAGGCGTAGGGCATTTGGTCTGACCACTTGACGCATTTTGCACACGGTTAATGCAGATACTGCGTTCTGCGGTCGTCCTGCTGATTTTGGCGTTCGGCCGCTATACCCTGCCCTGAGGGAACGTTATGCTTGCGGGACGGAGCCCAATGCTGGCGAAAGGCTCCGCGCGGCGGGGCATCCGTGCGACCATACGCGAGCTTGAGGCTGCATTCGCCGGGCCCTAGACACTTCGGCCTCGTGCCCGACGAAACGGGCACCGGTCATCAAAACACGCGCCGTCCGCAATGCGGCGCCATCGGACTACTGGAAAAAACCAAGGCTGGCTTCGGACAATGGCAACGGACTCCTTTCCTACATCGGCTTTCAACAAAGCGCACTTCAATCTGCTCGAGGCCGACCTCGTCGAGCACGCCGTCCGCCGCAACGAAGGCCAGCTTGCGTCAACGGGCGCCTTTGCGGTCGAGACCGGACTGCACACCGGCCGCTCGCCGCAGGACAAGTTCACGGTTCGCGACGCGACGACCGAAGACACGATCTGGTGGGACAACAACAAGGCGATGACGCCTGCTCAGTTCGATCTGATCTATGCGGACTTCCTGGCGCACGCAAAGTCCTGCGACATCTACGTCGAAGATCTTTTCGCCGGCGCGGATCCGCAATTCCGCCTCAACGCCCGCATCTTCACCGAGTATGCGTGGCATGCCCTTTTCATCCGCCATCTCCTGCGCCGGCCGGACGCCAGCGAGCTCGCGTCGTTCGTGCCGCAGTTCACGGTCGTCAATCTGCCGAGCTTCAAGGCCGACCCGAAACGGCACGGCGTGCGATCCGAAACGGTCATCGCGTGCAACTTTGCCAAGAAGCTCGTGCTGATCGGCGGCTCATCCTATGCCGGCGAGACGAAGAAGTCGGTCTTCACCTATCTCAACTACGTCATGCCCGAGCGGAACGTGATGCCGATGCACTGCTCGGCCAACGTCTCCAAGGAGGGCCAGTCCGCCGTCTTCTTCGGCCTCTCCGGAACCGGCAAGACCACATTGTCGGCCGACCCCAAACGCATCCTGCTCGGCGACGACGAGCACGGCTGGTCGCCGGCAGGCATCTTCAATTTCGAGGGCGGTTGCTACGCAAAGACGATCCGCCTGTCGCAGGAGGCCGAGCCCGAAATCTGGTCGGCCTCGAACCGCTTCGGCACCGTGCTGGAAAATGTCATCCTCGACCCGCACACGCGCGAGCCGGATTTCAACGACGGCAAGCTGACGGAAAATACGCGTGCCGCCTATCCGCTGCATTTCATCGCCAACGCCAGCGCCAAGGGGTCGGCGGGCCATCCCAAGAACATCGTCATGCTGTGCGCGGACGCCTTCGGCGTCATGCCGCCGATCGCCAAGCTGACGCCGAGCCAGGCGATGTACCACTTCCTGTCCGGATACACGGCCAAGGTGGCCGGAACAGAAAAGGGCATGGGCAGCGAGCCGCAGGCAACGTTCTCCACCTGCTTCGGCGCCCCGTTCATGCCGCGCCATCCCAGCGCCTACGGCAACATGCTGCGCGACCTCATCGCAAGCCACAACGTCGACTGCTGGCTCGTCAACACGGGCTGGACCGGCGGCAAATTCGGCGTCGGCCACCGCATGCCGATCAAGGCCACGCGCGCGCTTCTCGACGCGGCTCTGTCGGGAGCCCTCAAGGCGCAGCCGATGCGCGTCGATCCGGTGTTCGGTTTCCAGGTGCCGACGGCACTGCAGGGCGTCGAGCCCTCCATTCTCAACCCGCGCGAGACGTGGGCCGACAAGGCCGCATACGACGCGCAGGCGAAGGCCCTCGTCGACATGTTCAACGCCAACTTCGCGAAGTTCGCCTCGCACGTGGACGCGGATGTCATGGCGGCTGCGCCGGCATTGCGCGCGGCGGCCGAGTGACGCGGGCCGTCAGCGAAAGTCGCTGACGCGCAGGACAGGCCTGAAGTCGATGCCGGCGGCACGAAAGGTGTCGGCGGCGCCCTCCTCGCGATCGACGGCGGTGACAACGGCCAGAACCTTGCCGCCCTCGGCGCGAATGACCTCGATGGCCTTGAGCGCCGAGCCGCCGGTGGTGGTCACGTCCTCGACCACGACGACGCTCCTGCCGGCCAGCGTTTCGCCTTTCACAAGCCCTTCGATCAGGCTTTGCGTGCCGTGCTCCTTGGCCTGCTTGCGCACGAAAAACGCCGGCAGCGGCGTGCCCTGCGCGTGACTGACGGCGGCAACGGCGGCGGCAACCGGCACGGCCCCCATCTCCAACCCGCCGATGAGATCGGCCTCAAGGTCCGAAATCGTCGCCAGAATCTGACGCGCCAGCAGATAGGCCCCTTCGGGGTCCATCATGGTGGGCTTCATGTTGAAGTAGAAGTTCGAGATGCGGCCCGAAGCCAGCTTGATCTCGACGCCGGTGCCGTATGACCGGCGCCGCACGATCTCGATCAGCCGGTCCTTCTGTTCGCTGGCCTGCGGCATACGATCCTCCTCGCGATTTCCGATAGCGTTGGACATAGCAGCGGGCGCAGTGTCAAGCGGCTGCGGCCTGTGCTATCCACACCGGCAGCAAACGGAGCCGTCATGTTCAATCCCGAATCCCCGCCCGAGTTGTCGGTAACGCGCTGGTTCCACACAAAAACACCGCTCAGCCTCGCCGCGCTGAAGGGCAAGGTGGTGGTGCTGACGGCGTTCCAGATGCTGTGCCCCGGATGCCTCGAGCATGGCTTGCCGCAGGCCAAGCGGATCCACGAGCGGTTCAATCGCAACGAGGTGGCCGTCATCGGCCTGCACAGCGTTTTCGAGCATCACGCCGTGATGACCGAGGAAGCCCTGCACGTCTTCCTGCACGAATACCGCTGGCCGTTTCCGGTAGGTGTCGATGAGCCCAACGGCGCAGGCATCCCCAAGACGATGGCCGCCTACGAGATGCAGGGCACGCCCACCCTCTTGCTGTTCGATCGCGCCGGCCGGTTGCGCCGCCACTATTTCGGCCGGCCGGACGACATCATGCTCGCCGCCGAGATCATGGCGCTCGCGACCGAGGACGCGAACGGCGAGCGCGCGCAGGCGGTCACCATCGAACAGAAGCTCGCCGCCACGCTGATCGCACCGCCCGACCCGCATGCCGGGCACAGCCATGACCATCATCACCACGAGCACGGCGACGGGTGCGGGTGCGGCCATACGCACCATGACCACGCGCACGGCCACCATCACGGCCACGACTGAGCCCGGCGGCCGCTAGCGGCCGGGCAGAACCACGATCTTCGGGTTGGCCGGCATCGACCCTTGCGACACGACGATGCTCGGGCTGTCGCTGCGCTCGACGGGAAACTCGTCGCGGATGCGCTCGAGGAAGCGGTTGAGCGTGAACTCGTTGAAGTAGTGCATCGGCAGCATCAGCCGTGCGTGAAGGGATTTCAGCACCTCGATCATGCCGGCGATGTCGAGCGTATAGCTGCCGTCCACCGGCACGAGCACCACGTCGAGCTGCCCGACCTCCCCGATCTGCTCCGGCGTCAGGGTGTGATGCAGATGGCCGAGGTGGCCGATGCACAAACCCGCCATCTCGAAGATGAAGATCGAGTTGCCGTAAGCAACCGATCCGCCGCTCCAGTCGCGGATGTTGGTCGCGACATTGCGCACGCGCACGTCGCCCACCGTGATGTCATGACGTGCCGGTCCGCCTTCAGGATTCCAGCCGCGCAGGACGTAGCTGATGCCCGGATCGGGCGCCGTCGAGTAATGCGTGGTGTGCGCCCGGTTCATGGTGGCGATGTCGGGCACGACCGGCGGGCGGATGTAGTCGTTGTAGTCGGTGGCGATCTTCACGCCGCCGGCGCTTTCGATAAGAAAAGTCGCGTGACCGATGAACGTCAGGCGAACCTGCGTCGGATCAAGCTCTCCCGGCCGGTCGGCAACCCTGCGCACCAGCGATGAGCGCTCGGCATAGGCCTGGCAACGGTCGCCGCTGGCTGCGGCCGCAGGAGGCGCCGCAAGCACGCAGGCCACGATCCAGGCGACAACGGCATAGCCCCAGGCACGCATGGTCGCCTCGCATGACCGACCACTCAAGACATGCGGCATCATAGGCGGAGCGGCATCCGCACGCCAAGCCGGCAAAACGGCAGGGCTCAGGGCAGGTAGAAGAGGACGGGCAGAACGTGGATGGCCTGCAGCCAGTCCGCCAGATCGCCGACCGGAATGGCGATCAGGAACAGGCTGCTTTCGAAAAAGGTGCGCGCAACAGTCTGCGGGTTCACGATCAGACGCCCGACGTCATGCCAAAGCGACAGATCGGGAAGGAACCGCGGCACGCGCGCGCAATACTCGCGATAGGAGTCGCCAAACGCGTCGGCAAGAAACTTCTCCTCCTCGCCGACCACCAGCCTGAACACGACCCAGGCGATGGCCGGCAGCACGACCATCGTCACGAGGCTCCCGACCTGAGCCCCGATCCCGGCGATACCGATCAGGCTGAAAACATAGAGCGGATTGCGGACGACCGAGTACGGGCCGTCCTGAACGAGCTCGCCCTTCTTGCGCCCGCCGATATAGAGCGTGCACCAGGTCCGCCCCATGATGCAGGTCGCGATCATGACCATGCCGAGGGACTCGATGCCAAAATAGAAAAGCGGGTAGCTCGCCCGCCACACGCTGCTGATGAACAGGATGACGACAGCAGTAAATCCCAGCAGCATGGCAAGGACGCGCTTGCGCCACCGCTGGACCGTCTGAAGCTCAAGGGTGCTGCTGTTCAGCGTCAGCGCATCGCTCATCCGACGAACCTTCCGTATGGCAGCCGCGGCCCGGCCGCAGGCCTATCCATATATCGGGCGAGGAGCGCGATCGCTACTCCTTGACCGCGCCCGTCATCGCCGAGACGTAGTGCTCGACGAAGAACGCATAGAGGATCACCAAAGGCAGCGAGCCGGCGAGCGCGCCGGCCATCAGCGATCCCCAGCGGTAGACGTCGCCGTCGACGAATTCATTCACGATCGCCACCGGCACCGTCTTGTTCTGCACCGACGTGAGGAACGTCAACGCATAGATGAACTCGTTCCAGCACAGGGTGAAACAGAAGATGAAGGCTGAGATGAGGCCTGGAATGGCGAGCGGCAGCACGATCTTGGTCAGGATCTGCCAGCGGCTTGCGCCGTCGATCAGCGCGCACTCCTCAAGCTCGAACGGGATCGTCTTGAAGTACCCCATCAGCAGCCATGTCGAGAAGGGTATGAGGATGGTCGGGTATGTGAGGATGAGCGCGAAGGGCGAATCGAAGAGGCCGTACTGGAAGACCACGGTCGCCAATGGGATGAACAGGATCGACGGCGGCACGAGGTAGGACAGGAAGATCGCAGCGCCCACCCACTGGGCGCCCTTGTAGCGCAGGCGGACGATGGCATAGGCGGCGAGAACGCTGGCGGCAATCGACAGGAAAGTGGCGGCCGTCGCCACGTACATCGTGTTCCAGAGCCATTGCGGATAATGGCTGTCGAACAGCAATTTGTAGATGTGCTTAAACGTCGGCGCCGTCGTCCAGAACGGACTGTAGGTGTCGAGATCGAGGAGCTGCTCGTCCGGCTTGATCGCCGTCAGAGCCATCCAATAGAACGGGAACAGCAACACGATCACGATCAGGCCGAGCGGCAGGTACAGCGTGACGAGGCGCCGCGGCAGACTTTCGAGGTAGCTCATCCCCTCGGTGTTGTCGATCGCAGCCGAGCTGCCGGACAACACGCGCTTCGGATCAGCGGCGCGGGACGCGAGCGAATCAGTCATTGGATTCTCCCTGCTGCCACTTGCGCCGCTGCAAGCCGAACCAGGAGATCATGATCGCAACGAGCAGGAACGGAATCATGGCCGTCGAGATTGCGGCCCCTTCGCCGAGATTGCCGCCGAGAATCGCGCGCTGGTAGGACAGCGTCGCCATGAGATGGGTGGCATTGACCGGACCGCCGCGTGTCATCGCCCAGATGAGCTGGAAGTCGGTGAACGTGAACAGAACCGAGAACGTCATCACCACGGCAATGATGGGCGTCAGGAGCGGATAGGTGATGTGCCGGAAAATCTGCCACCGGCTGGCGCCATCGATGGTCGCCGCCTCGTAGAGCGACGGCTGCACCGTCTGCAGACCGGCCAGCAGCGTGATGGCGACGAAAGGAACGCCGCGCCAGATGTTGGCGAAGATGACGCAGAACCGCGCCCAGTTCGCATCGCCGAGAAAATTGATGTTCTGGTTGATGATGCCGAGATGCTTCAGCGACCACGAGATGATCGAGAACTGGCTGTCGAATATCCACCAGAAGGCCAGGGCCGAGAGCACCGTCGGCACGATGAACGGAATCAGCACCAGCGCCCGCAGGATGGCCTTGAACGGCAGGTTCTCGTTGAGAAGCAGCGCCAGGTAGAGACCGATGGCGAACTTAATGACGCTGGCGACGATCGTATAAAGCAGCGTGTTGAAGATCGACAGCCAGAAGACCGGATCGTCACGCAGCCACTCGTAGTTCTCGAGGCCTATGAACCCCCCGGACCGGCCGATGCGGGTGTCGGTAAACGACATCCACACGCCGAGCCCGAGCGGGTAGGCCAGGAACAGGACCAGGAATGCCGCCGTCGGCAGCATGAACCAGAAGCCCAACCAGTTGCGGTTGACCTTCAGCCGGTCCCAGGCGGTGATGTCCCGCATGGGCGGACGCGCTTGCCGAGTGCCGGCGGCTATGGCCACAACGATCTCCCGAATTCACGAACTGCCGACCGGGCCAGGGACGGAAACCGCCCCTGGCCCGAACGCTCAGCGATAGATCCGCTTGAGCTGACGCTCGGCCATCGCGATCGCGCCCTTGGCGTCCTCGCGGCCGGTGCAGTAGTTGGCGAACATGTCGACCACCACGAAGTCCGCGATGGCCGTCGCCGCCTTCTCGCCCGGCTTGCCGATGCCGGACGCCGGCAGAGCGCGCTTGCTCGCCTGCGCGAACACCGCATTCTTGGGATCAGCGGTCCAGATCGGCGCCTTGTCATAGGCATTGAGCGTGTGGGTGAGATACCCGCGCGCGCCCGACAGCCACTTTTCGAAGTTCTCCTTCTCCAGCATGAAGGCGATAAAAGCCTTCGCTGCGTTCGGATACTTCGTGAACTTGAACGCCAGGATCGGCACGGCAAGCTGGAGCTCCGTCGGCTTGCCGACCGGACCCACCGGCCACAGCGCGTGGTAGGTGTCCTCGGCCATATCCTTCTTCGAGGGATCGTCCTTGGCCGAGATGTAGATCGAGATGCCGTTGGCCGTCAGATGCAGGTCGCCGGCGAGATACGCCTTGTTGTTCGAGCCGTCGTTCCAGGACGCCGTGCCCGGGATGAAGCTGTCGCTCAGCGCCTTGCAGTACTCCAGCGCCTTCACCGTTTCCGGCGAGTTGATGATGACCTTGTCGTCCTTGTCGACGGTGTAGGCGCCATGACCCCACAGGATCCAGTGCAACCAGGCGTTGGCGTCTCCGGTGGCGTGCCCGAGAGCAAACCCGGCCGGCGTATTGTTCTTCTTCAGCGCCTTGCACAGCTCGAGGAAGCCCGGGAAGTCCATCGGGACTTCCTTGAAGCCCGCCTTCTCGACCGACGACTTGCGGTAGGTCAGATAGCCGCCGATCGTGGCAACGGGAATGCCGAGCCAGGTGTTGCCCTTCTTGCAGGTGATGGCCGCCGCATCCGTCCATCCGCCGTATTTCTTCCCGAGATAGTCGGCGACATCGTTCATCTGCAGAACTTTGTCGGGGAAAAGCTGCGGCAGGGTATGGAGACCCCAGGCGAGGTCGAGCCCCTGCCCGGTGTTGGCGGCCACCGACGCCTTGGGCTGCACGTCCTCGAACGACTCGCTGAAGACGTTCATGTTCGTCTTCGTCGCGGCCTGGAAGGCCGCCACCATCTCGTTGAAGGCCTTGTCCTCGGCTTCGACGAAACGCTTCCAGCGCATCACCGTCAGCTTGGCGCCGGACTCGGCCTTCCAGGGCGATGCCTGCGCCCAGGCCTTGGCCCACTCAAACAAAGCCGAGCCCGTAAGGGCTCCGGTCGCGGCCAGCGCCGTCGTACCTTTCATCACAGTACGCCGCGTCAGTTTCGTCATCACGTTTCCTCCGTTGAAGTCTCAGGCGTTCAGCCTTTTTCCCGTGGCGTCGTCGAAGACGTGGACGAGCCGAGGGTCGGGTTTCAGCCGGATCTTGTCGCCCGGCTTGAATGGATGGCGCTCGCGAAATACGGCGATGATGTCTTCGCCGCCCATGGTCGCGGCGACCTGGACCTCGGAGCCGGTCGGCTCCACCACCTGGACGGAAGCTTCCGCCCCGTCCTCGGCGAGCGTGAAATGCTCCGGGCGCACGCCGTAGATGGCAGGACGGCCGTCCCACGATCCCGGCGACTGGCTCAACGGGAGATGCACGCCGGCCGGCCCTTCGAACGCCGATGCGCCATTTGCCTTGATCTTCCCCTTGAGGAAATTCATGGCCGGCGAGCCGATGAACCCGGCCACGAACAGATTTTCGGGCCGGTCGTAAAGATCGAGAGGCGCGCCCATCTGCTCGACGATGCCGTCGTGCATGACGACGATCTTGTCGGCCATGGTCATGGCTTCGATCTGATCGTGCGTGACGTAGACCGTGGTCGTTTTCAGACGCTGGTGCAGTTCCTTGATCTCGGTCCGCATCGCCACGCGCAGCTTGGCGTCGAGATTGGAGAGCGGCTCGTCGAACAGGAACACCTGGGGATCGCGGACGATGGCCCGCCCCATGGCTACGCGCTGACGCTGGCCGCCCGAGAGCTGCCGTGGAAAGCGCTCGAGCAACGGGACGAGGCCCAGAATATCGGCCGCGCGGCGCACACCGGCGTCGATCTCGCTCTGGGCCGCACCCCTGAGGCGGAGCGAAAAGCCCATGTTGGCCGCCACCGTCATGTGCGGATAGAGCGCGTAGTTCTGGAAGACCATCGCGACGTCGCGCTCTTTCGGGGGCACCGAATTGACCACCCGGTCGCCGATGCGGATTTCGCCCGACGTGATGTTCTCAAGGCCCGCGATCATGCGCAGCAGGGTCGACTTGCCGCATCCCGACGGCCCGACCAGCACCACGAACTCGCCGTCGGCTATCGGGACCGACACGCCGTGCAGCACTTCGTGATTGCCAAACGATTTCCGGACCTGGCGGACATCAACCGCGGCCATACGTCACCTCCCTCGGCAAGGGGTGCAGAGCGCCGCCGATTTTTGTATCTGTTTGCGGCAGCCTTACCGTTGTGGACATTCTAGTCAGAATATCGGGAATGCACAGTCCAAATAGTGGAACGACCTCGCTGGCGGCCAGCCATGCCGCTCGCATTGCCGCCGCCGGCCGCACCAGTCTCACGCCCTGTGGGGACGGCTCCGTTGTCTGGCGCCGATGGGGCCGCGGCCAGCCGGTTGTCCTGCTGCATGGCGGCTATGGATCGTGGACGCACTGGATCAGGATCATCCCCCTGCTCTGGGGCGACTATGAGGTCCTGGCACCCGATCTTCCGGGACTCGGCCAGTCGGCCCTGCCGCCCGGACCACAGACGCCGGCGTCGTCGGCGCAGATCATAGCCGAAGGTATTACTTCCCTCGTGGGGACCGCGAAGCCGCACCTCGTGGGATTTTCTTTCGGCGCGCATGTCGGGACGCTCGCGGCCGCGCTGCTCGGCGACACCCTCGCCAGCTTCACCATCAGCGGCTGCGCCGCCCTGGGGCTGCCCCACCGCGACATCGACTTCCGCAAGGAGCGCTCGTCCATGACGGAGGCGGAGCGCCGCGAGGTGCATCGACACAACCTCGCAGCGCTCATGATCCACAATCCGGGCCGGATCGATGCGCTCGCGCTCTATCTGCAGACAGAGAACGTCGCACGGGCGCGCTTCAGGTCGCGACCGTTCGCACGGAGCAACGACATCGCCGTCACGCTTGCGCGCGTGACAGCACCCTTGCGTGCGATCTGGGGCGCGGACGATCCGCTCGCGCTGCCATCGGTCGATGCCTGCTTCGATGTCCTGCGCCAAAGCCACCCCGAGCTTGCAACGCGCGTCATCCCGGATGCGGGCCATTGGGCGGCGTATGAGCAGGCGGAGTGCTTTTGCATGGCTCTTGTCGAGCTTCTCGCCCTGCCTCATCGCCAGGCTTGAGCGTCGCCACACGCCAATGGCGGTTGGTGCGGAAGACGAGCTGCGCGCCGAAAATCGCGATCGCGAGCCTCACCAGGTGATGCATCGCGGTGAAGGCGACGTCGAGGCCCAGGATGAACGCCAGCAGATTGAGCTCGGCCTGCCCGCCGGGCGCGTAGGCGAGCAGGACGGTGGCGCTGTCAAACCCGGTGATACGCGAAACGAAGAGCGCCATCACCGCCGTCAACGCGATCAGGACGGCGCTGAAGCCGACGCCCCAAAGCACGGTGGACGCGAACTCGCGCGCGGTGAGGCCGCGAAACTGCGCGCCCAGCATGATGCCGAGCGAGACCTGAGCCACGATCAGCAATTCGATCGGCATCTTGGCTTCCGTCAGCCCGGCCGCATGGGCGATACCCGACAACAGCATGGGCCCCACGAGCGGAGCGCCGGCGAGGCCGATCCGCTTCGCCAGCTGCCAACCCACCGCGGCGAGCACGACCAGGACCACGGCGTCGCGCACCGTGAACTGCGACAGGTGAACGCCGCGCGGGCTGAGACCGCCCACGTGATAGCCGCTTGTCGCCTGCAGCCAGAGCGGCAGGAAGAAGACCAGCATGAGGATGCGCGTGGCCTGGATCAGCGTAACGGCGCGGACGTTCGCGCCCGCATCCTCGGCCATGGTCACCATGTCGGCCAGGCCGCCGGGCACGCCGCAGAAGAAAGCGGTGGGACGGTCGAAGCGCGCGACGCGGCTGAAGTAGAACATTCCGGCCAGCATGATCCCGGCCATGAAGGGAATGAGGATCAGCAGACTGCTGACCATGCTTCCCATGCGCCCGAACAACGCCGGGGTGAATGCCGTGCCGACAGCAACGCCGAGAATGGCGCGCACAGGCACCGAAATGAACATCGGCCGGCGGATCGGCGCATTGAAGATGGACGCGAAGAGGCAGAACGACAGCGAGCCGAGGAACCACGGCAACGGCAGGGCGAAATGCAGAAAGGTGGCGGCGCCGGCGATGCCGATCGCAAACGCGAGCGCCGTTTGCCAAAGGAACCGCCAAGACTTTTTCCAGCGCTCTCGCGGCGCGCCTTTCCCGTCCTCCGCGCCCGGCAGGTGGGCGTCCTTCGCAAGGTCTTGCATTCAGTCTTCTTCAGTCGTCCGTCTGCAACAGGCATGGCGGAACCCGCACCGATCGCGCCGAACGTTATACAGCCCCTTGAATCGGACACCAGCAAATGTGCCGGGCAAAAGATGCGGCAGCTGTCCGTGAAAGCGGCAGCGTGACATAATTTCACCCCCGACGCGCGGCATCTCAGCTCGAGGTCTCGCGGGGCCAACCGTAGCGAATCTGCAGACAACGGGCGCATGACGGACCTTCGTCCCCCACCATTGACGGCATCCGTCGGCGCGGCGACCGGCCCGCCGGCGTTACCCGAGGCGGGTCCGCAGCCGCGCCGCAGACCACCAGCTCCGAGGCGATCCACGGACATCATGACATTCGCGCTTGTGGCGCTGGGCTGCCTGCTGGCGGGTGCGGCCGCATTCCTGTTCGTGGCCGCGCCGGTCGACTTCGTCCGCGACGGCCTCATCGAGCGCGTGAAGGCGCGCACCGGCCGCGATCTCACCGCGGGCTCCGCATCGCTGTCGTTCTCGCCCACCCTCGCCGTCGCCGTACCCGACGTGGTGCTGTCGCCACCGCCCGGCATGGCGGGAGAGCCGACACTCGTCATTCCGACGCTGGAAGCACACATAGACGTGTGGAGCCTCGTAACGCGCCGGCTCAACCTCTCGCGGCTTACGCTTCACAACCCGACCATCGAGCTGCGCATCGACGCGAGCGGACGCCGGAGCTGGGACCTGGCACAAGGTTCGCCCGCGCCCCTCAGGCTCGCCCAGGCCGCGACGGAGACGCGGACCGATGCGGCGCCGCCGGGACCAGCGGCAAGGCCGGTCCGCATCCGGCAGAGGATCGGGCTCGAGGACGTCCGGATCGTCAACGGCACCATCCGCTACCGCGATGATCGCCGCGGCATCGCGACGGACATCGAGAACGTCAATCTGGCTCTGGCGTTGCCGGAGCCGGACGGCCCCCTCCAGGTCACAGGCGACCTCGCCTGGCGGCAAGAGCCGATCCAGCTTCAGGGGCAGATCAGCTCGTTCGCGTCGCTTCTGGAGCGCCAGCCTGTTGTCGTGGATGCCGCCATCCGGTCGGTACCGGCCAATCTCGCGTTCAAGGGCAACCTCGGTACGGCGGGCGCCGTCTCGCTCGACGGCGCACTCTCCCTATCAGGGCCCTCCGCAAGCCGGCTCGCGGCGTGGACCGGGCGGGGCGCGACCGCGGAGGGCGACAATCCGTTCGAATTGAAGGGGCAGGCCCAGATCAGGGGCGCGGACGCGGCGTTGACGGCGGCCACGCTGACGCTGGGCACGACCCGACTTGCCGGCGATCTCTCCGTCGCACAGGGCGCCGAGCGGCCGCTGGTGCGGGGCAGGCTGCGGACTGCCGAGCTTGACCTTGGAGCGCTGGCAGCGCTTGCCGGGCGCGCAGAAGCTCCCCGCGCCGGACCGGCCAAGACCGAGGTCCGCGGCTTTCTCCAGCGCGGTCCGTGGAGCGAGGCGCCGATCGACCTGTCCCTGCTGTCGCGTTTCGATGCCGACGTTGCGGTTACCGCCGACCGCGCCCGCTTCAATGCGCTCGCCTTCGACGGAGGAGAGTTCAGCCTGGGGATGGCCGACGGCCAGGGCCGGCTGGCGATCGCCGACCTGAGGCTCTACGGCGGGCGCGGCCAGGGCGTGTTCACCCTGGACCGCTCGGCCGGCACGCCCGTGCTCAAAGCCGACCTCGCGCTCGAGGACGTCGATGCCGAGCCGTTCCTCAACGCGGCAGCCGGTGCCTCGCTGCTGGCCGGAAAGGCCCGCGTCACGGCCACGGTTTCGGGCATGCTGGGCTCCGAGCGGCAATTCGTCGAGACCCTCGGCGGCAAGGCCGGGCTTTCGGTCGCCAATGGCGCCCTGATGGGCTTCGATGTCGATCAGACGGTGAAGAAGCTGATGCACGCCCGCGTCGGCGAGCTTGCGCCCCAGCCCACCGACAGGACGCGGTTCAACGAGCTGGCCGCCACCTTCGCCATCGCCAACGGGATCGCCGAAAGCCGCGACATGCGGATGTCGAGCCCGGCCATCCAGGTGGCCGGGGCGGGGCGGATCGACCTCGTTCAGCGCCTGACGGACTGCACGATCCGGCCGAAGCTGACGCTTCCGGCTTCGACCGGACGGTCGGCGGCGACGCCCGCCAGCATCGAGGTGCCGATCCGCATCCATGGGCCGTGGGACCATCCGACCTACACGCCCGACCTCCAGACCGTCGTCAAAAATCCCGGCCAGGTGCTCGAAGCCGTCAAGGAGATCGGCAAGAACCTGAAGGGGGAAGAGGTCGAGGGCGCCGTCAAGGGCCTGATGAGCGGCGACAAGGCCGAGCGCAAGAAAGCGCGCGATGCCCTGCGCGAGATGTTTCGGAAGTAGCGAGGCCGCGCCCGAGGGCGAATCAGCGCTTCGATCGACGAGCCCGAGCACCGACTCCGGGCTGGACATACACAATCTCCCGACTCGCACGCGCTCGAATGGCGCCCGGAAAAACTTAAGTTTCCGTGTGAAAACTCTCTGCGGCAAAAAATTCAAATCGCCGGGGAAATTTGCTCTTGCACGGGGGGGCGATTGGCCTCATATGACGCTCCTCCGTTCGTCCACCTGCCCCAAAGGTCAAGGATATCCTGAAACCCTAAGGTAAGGAGCGGGCGGGTCACATCTGTCTACTGGTTGGGGAGGGTCATATGGCCTTTAATGACACCCTCTTCCAATTGGGGATGGACTTGACTCGTTCAAGCACCGCCCAAAAGGAAGATCATGGTATTGTTGCGCAGGTAGCGCACGAGGACCGAAAAGACTTCTTCATCGAGCGTGAAGGAGTCCGGTTTGCGGGGACCCATCTGATAATCGACCTGTTCGGGGCCCGTCGGCTTGATGACATCAAGCACATCGAACGGACCCTCAAGCGGTGCGTCGAGGTTGCAGGGGCGACTCTGTTGCACATCCATCTGCATCACTTCACGCCGAACGGCGGCGTGTCTGGTGTGGCGGTGCTGTCGGAGTCGCACATCAGCATCCACAGCTGGCCCGAGGCGGACTACGCCGCTCTCGACGTCTTCATGTGCGGGGAAGCCAAGCCGGCGCTTGCCGTTCCCGTGCTCAAGGAGGCGTTCCAGGCGCGCGAAGTCGTCGTCAAGGAGCATCTGCGGGGCGAGGAGCTCGAGCAGATGAAGTGGCGGGCAGCCGCCCAGAAAAAGGCGCCGGTTCGCCTGCCGCGCGCACAGAAGATCGGCAAAACCCGCGCCGCTTGACGGCCCGGCGTTGCCCAACGACACAGGTCGCGCGCACCCCGTGCGCGCGACTTTTCTTTGTCCACTCTGCCTGGCGATGATCGGAGACTGCGATGGCGCGATGGATCGAGGAGACCTTCCACCCCCACTGGCGGGTGCGTCTCGAGGCCGACCGGGTGCTGCACGAGCTGAAAACCGAGCACCAGGACCTCGTCATCTTCACCAACAAGACGTGGGGCACGGTCCTGATGCTCGACGGCGTCTGCCAGCTCACGACCTCCGACGAGTTCGTCTATCACGAGATGATGGCGCACGTTCCGCTGATGATGCTGGAGCGGCCGAAGCGCGTGCTGGTGGTCGGCGGCGGCGACGGCGGGGTGCTGCGCGAGGTATTGAAGCATCCGTCGCTGACCCGGGCGACACTGGTCGAGATCGACCGCAGCGTGGTCGACCTGTCGCTGCGCTACTACCCGGAGATCGCCGACGGCGCGTTCGACCATCCCAAGGCCGAGATCGTCATCGCGGACGGGCTGAAATACGTCGCCGAAACGCGCGAGCGCTTCGATGCGATCATCGTCGACAGCTCCGAGCCCATCGGGCCCAGCGCCGTGTTGCATACGAAATCTTTCTTCGCGGACTGCAAGCGTGCGCTGACCGACGGCGGCGTCCTCATCACGCAGAACGGGCTGCCGTTCCACCATCCGGAGCACCTGGCGCGCACGAGCCAGTACTTCCGCGCGCTGTTCAAGGACGCCTCGCCGTTCGTCTGCACGCAGCCGTGCTATTTCGGCGGACCTTTCGCGCTCAACTTCGCCAGCGATGACCGCAGCCTGCGCGCGCTGCCGGTCAAGACGCTCGCCGCCCGCATGAAGCGGCGCAACATAACAGGCCGGTACTATACGCCCGAGGTGCACGTCGCGTCGTTCGCGCTGCCGGGCTACATTGCACGCGCCGCCGAGGGCAAACGGCCCAAAACAACGCGCGGGCGCGCTTGACTTGCCGGATGCCAGGCTCGAAAATGAGACATGACTCAGTCGTCATGTTCTTGAAATTCGACCATGGAAACAACGGCACAGCCCAAGACCGCTCGTGGCGAGGCGACGCGCAAGGCCATCCTTGACGCGGCCGAGAAGGTGATCGGCTCGGTCGGCTTCAACGAGGCGTCCATCAGCGGCATCACGCAGGCCGCGGGCGTCGCGCAGGGCACCTTCTACATCTACTTCAAGAGCAAGGACGAGGTGTTCCGCGCGCTCGTGCTGGAGATGGGACGCCGCCTGCGCCGTGCCCTGTCGGAAGCGACCGAGCATGTTCCGGACCGCATCGAGGCGGAGAAGCGCGGCCTCGCCGCCTTCCTCACGTTCGTCGCCGCCCAGCCGGACCTCTACCGCATCGTGCAGGAGGCGCTGTTCGTCGATCCCGGCGCCTATCGTGCCTATTTCCAAACGTTCGCCGACAACTATCGCGACGCGGTCGCCGCCGCGGCGGGTGCCGGCCAGATGCGCGCCGGCGATGCCGAAATCCGCGCCTGGATCCTGATGGGAATCGCCAAGTCCCTCGGCGAGCGCTATGCCGTCTGGGGGGAGACCCGGCCGATCGACGAGATGGTCGAGGCTGCCCACGACCTGATCGTTCACGGCATCAAACCCTAGGCCGGCACGCGAGGCCCGCGGAGCAGCACGATGGTGGACACCGTCCCCGACCTTGCCGCCAAGCGCGCCGAGATTTCTCCGGACAAGACGGCATTCCACGATGTCGCGTCGGCGCGCCGGCTGACGTTCGCCGACGTCAATGCCCGCGCCGACAGGATCGCGCATGCGCTGAGCCGCCTCGCCGGTCCGGGCGAGCGCATCGCCATCCTGTGCCAGAACCGCTGCGAATTCTTCGACATCCTGTTCGCGTGCCAGAAGGCGCAGCTCATCCTGGTGCCGCTCAACTGGCGCCAGCCTGCTGCCGAGCTCGCCCCCGTGGTCGGCGGTGTCGATGCGCGCGTGCTCCTGTTCGACAACGCATTTGCGGCAACGGCTGCGGCGCTCGCCGTCCGGGTGCAGGGCCTTGCTCTCGTTGCCCTCGACACGGGAGACGCGGACGGCCGGGCCCTCGGCGAGATCGCCGCCGACGCCCCCGCCGGACCATTCGGGCCCGGTCGTCGCGCCGCAGGCGATGCGTGGTACCTGCTGCACACGTCCGGCACGACCGGACAGCCCAAAGCGGTGATCCAGACGTTCGGCATGGCGATCGCCAATGCCGTCAATGTCGGCCAGGCGATCGACCTCGTTTCGACGGACACATCCGTCAATTTCCTGCCGCTGTTTCACACCGCCGGCATCAATCTCTATACGCTGCCTCTCTTCCTCGCCGGCGGCCTGTCGCATGTGCTGGCCAAATTCGATCCGGGCGCGGTGTTGCGACTCACCTCGGCCGGCGAAGTAACGCAGTTCTTCGGCGTGCCGGCCATCTATCAGGCGCTGAGCCTGGACGCCGGCTTCGCGGCCGCCGACTTCAGCCGCACGCGCGGCTTCGGGTGCGGCGGCGCGCCCTTGCCCGAGCCGCTGATCCGCCTCTATGCCGAACGCGGCGTCCGCGTGTGCAACGGCTACGGCATGACGGAGACGGGGCCGACCGTTTTTCTCAACGATGCCGCCAACACGACGCGGAAAATCGGCTCGGTGGGCAAAGCCCAGCTGCTGGCCGAGACGCGGCTCGTCGCGCCCGACGGCGCCGTGGTCGGCGGAGCAGGCACCGGCGAGCTGCAGGTGCGCGGCGCCGTCGTGACGCCGGGCTACTTCGGCAACGCCGACGCGACGAGGGCGGCGTTCACGAGCGACGGCTGGCTGCGCACGGGCGACATCGCGCGGCGCGACGAGGACGGCTACTTCTACATCGTCGACCGCATCAAGGACATGTACATCTCCGGCGGCGAGAACGTGTATCCGGCCGAGGTCGAGACTGTCCTGCTGACGCACCCGGCAATCCTCGAGGTGGCCGTCGTCGGCGTTCCGGACCCGACCTGGGGCGAAGCCGGCCGCGCGTACCTGATCCCGCGCGGCGGCGCGACGCTCGACACCGCGGCCTTGCCGGCCTGGTGCCGCGAGCGCATTGCCGCCTACAAGATCCCGCGCTCTTTCGTGGTGCTGTCCGATTTTCCGCGCACGGCGGCCGGAAAAATCCAGAAACATCTGCTCAAGGCAACCGCATGAGCGGCGAACCCGGTGCGGCCTGGAGCGAGGATTGGACGCCGCGACAGGCGGACTTCGATGCCTTCGCGGCGCTCTCCGGCGACGACAATCCCATTCACGTCGATGCGGCGTTCTCGGCGCGCACACCGTTCGGACGCACCGTAGCGCACGGGATGCTGCTCTATGCGCGCGCCTGGGCGCTGGTCCGCGCGCGCCATCCGCAGCGGAACGTCGCCAGCCAGGACCTCATGTTTCCCGCGCCGGCCTACGCCGGCGAGCCGCTGCGGATCGACGTCACGGCCGATCGGGGCGATGCGAACACTCTCGACATCCTTATTGTCCGCGCAGCGGACGGCGTTGCCGTGCTGGTGGGCCGGTGCCGGCTGGAGGACGCAGCATGATCTCCGTTGGAGAGAGCGCCAGCGTCACGCGCGCGTTCGACGCCGCGGAGATCCGGCGGTTCGCAGCGCTGGCCGGAGAGACGCAACCTGATCCGGCGCATGTTCCCGAGCCGCTGATTGCAGGTCTGTTCTCCTACCTGCTGGGCATGAAGCTGCCGGGCGCCGGGACGAACTACCTGAAGCAGGAGATGCGATTCCCGGCAGCGGCGGCAGCCGGCGAACCCCTGACGGCCCTGGTTACGGTGACGCGGGTGCGGCCGGACAAGCGGCTCGTCGATCTGGAAACGGTCTGCCGAACGGCGACCGGAACGATTGTCTGCAAAGGGCGGGCGCTCGTGCTTGCCAAGCCGCGGTTTGCCGCGACCTGATCAGGTCCGTCCGCGGCGCAGACGCCCGACGATGCCGGTCGGGAAGAAATAGATGCTGAGCACGAACAGCACGCCGAGCCAGAGCAGCCAGCGGTCGGGATGCAGAAGGCCGCTCACCAGCGGCACGCCTCCGACGGCATCGGATGCGATCTTCATCAGGTTCTGCAGATAGCTCTGCGTCAGCAGGAACAGCGTGGCGCCGATGACCGCGCCGTACATCGTGCCCATGCCGCCGATCACCACCATCAGCAGGATGTCGATCATGATCTCCAGCGACAGCGTGGTGGCAGGCCCGGTGTACCGCAGCCAGACGGCAAGCAGGATGCCGGCGAGCGCAGCGGCGGCGGCGGACAATACGTTGGCGGCGGTGCGATAGACCACGACGGGATAGCCGATCGCCTCCGCGCGAAAGGCATTCTCGCGGATGGCCTGCAGGACGCGCCCGAACGGCGAGTTGACGATACGCAACAGGACGAGGAAGGCGAGAACGGCGATGACGAGGATCAGATAGTAGGCGATGAGACGCCCATCGATGCGGGCGCCGAGCACGCGCTCCTGAACGAGCCGGAAGCCCGGCGTCAGCACTTCCGGGATGCGGTAGTTGAGCCCGTCCTCGCCGCCGGTGAAGGCCGAGAGCTGGGAGACAAGCACCGCGAACGCGCTGGCGACCGCCAGCGTGATCATGGCGAAGAAGATCGCTTTCACCCGCAGCGAGAAGAGGCCGATGGCGAGCGCAAGCAGCATGGCCGCAACAATGCCTGCCGCCCCGCCGAGCGCGATGGCGCCGAACGTCGGACCCAGTTTCGAGAGCGCGATGGCGACGCCGTAGGCGCCGATGCCGAAGAACATCGTGTGGGCGAAGGAGACGATGCCGGCATAGCCGATGAGGAGATCGTAGCTCGCAACGAGAACGATGAAGACGCAGATGCGCGCCGCCGTCTCGAGCGCGCGCGCGCCGGGAAAAAGGAAGGGCGTCAGCAACAGGCCGATGAATATCCCGACGACGATCACCGTCAGCGCCGTGCTGCCGGGCCGATCGCCGGAGATGAGCCGTGCCAGCATCCCGCGCTCCTATTTGGCCTTGACCACGGCATAGAGACCTTCCGGCCGCCACATCAGGATGGCGACCATCAGACCGATATTGGATACCAGCGCCAGCTTCGGCGTGAGGAACGCGGTGTAGTTGGCAGTCAGCCCCACGAGCAGCGCGCCGATGAAGCAGCCCTCGACCGAACCGAGGCCGCCGATGATGACGACGATGAACACCAGGATCATGATCTCCGAGCCCATCTGGGCCGTGATCGTCTCCTGGTAAAGGCCCCACATCACACCGCCCAACCCCGCCAGCGCGGAGCCGGCCATGAAGACGATCAGAAACAGCCGGCGCACGCGGTAGCCGAGCGCTTCCACCATCTCCCGGTTCTCGACACCGGCGCGCACCAGCAGGCCGACCTTCGTACGCGACAGCACGTAACGCATGGCGAGAAAGAGAGCGAGGCCGACCACGACGGCGGCAAGCCGATATTTCTCGATCGCCGCTTCCCCGAACACCAAAGACCCCTTGAGCGTCTCGGGCCGCGCGCGATGGATGGCATCGGGTCCCCAGATCACCAGGATGAGCTGCTGGGCGATGATGAGCCCGCCCATGGTGACGAGAATCTGCTGCAGGTGGACGCCGTAGACGGGACGCACGATCAGACGTTCGAACACCCAGCCGACGATGCCCGTCACGGCCATGGCGGCGGTGACCGCCGCACCCAATGCCAGCAGGTTGAAGAGCGCCGAGGGAGCGTCCGACCATGCGGCCAGCCAGCCCAGAACCGAGAAGCCGACGAAGGCGCCGACGGACACGAACGCGCCGTGGCCGAAATTGATGATGTCCATGAGACCGAACACCACCGTCAGCCCGGACGCCATCGTGAAAATCATCATGCCCATGGCGAGCCCGGCGACGGTGAGCGTGAGCCAGCCCGCCGGCTCGCCGATCAGCAGAAAGCCGATGGCGGCAATGGCCGGCACCAGCAGCACGGGCAGCCAGGCCTTGAACCGCTCCGCAGCCGAGGCCTGTTCGATCCGCGGAGCAATCACGGTATCGGTCACTGGTGCGCCTCCAGGCTGAGGCCCATGAGACGGGCCTGAAGCGTTGCATCGGCGGCGAGCGCAGCCATCTCCCCGCGATGAACGATGCGGCCGTCGTCCATGACCGCGACGGTGTCGCCGACGCTGCGGGCCATGGCAAAGTTCTGCTCGACCAGCAGGATCGTCGTGCGCGTGGCCTTGAGCTCCAGGATGGCGGCGATCATGGCCTTGATGATCGCCGGCGCGAGGCCTTTGGTCGGCTCGTCGATGAGGATGAGGCGGCGCGGCTCGATGACGGCGCGGGCCACCGACAGCATCTGCTTCTGGCCGCCCGACAGGTTGCCCGCGCGCAGGGCCCAGAACGTCTTGAGCGGCGGGAACAGCGTGAAGACCCAGTCGAGGCGCGCGCTGTCGATCGGCCCCGCGGTGGCGGCGAGAAGAAGGTTCTCCTGCACCGTCAGGTCGGTGAAGATGCCCATGTTCTCCGGCACGAAAGCGATGCCGCGGCGCGCGATGGCGGGCGTATCGGCGCGTGTGATGTCCTCGCCGCCGAACCTTATGCGGCCGCGCGAGGCCTGCCACAGCCCCATGATCGTGCGCATGGTCGTCGTCTTGCCCGCGCCGTTGCGGCCCAGAATGACGGTGACGGCGCCCTCGGGAACGACGAAATCGACGCCCTGCAGGATGTGGTACTGGCCGATGTGAGTGTGCACGCCGTCGAGCGTCAGCAGGGGCTCAGCCATGTGCGGCCTCGGCCGGCTCGGTGCCGAGATAGGCCTGTTGCACGATCGGCGAGGCGATGACCGCGGCCGGCTCGCCGTCCGCAACGAGGCGCCCGTTGTGCAGCACGATGATGCGGTCGGCGAGCGAGCGGATCACGTCCATCTTGTGCTCGACGAGCAGGATCGTCTTGGCCGGATCGGCCTTGAGGCCGGTGATGAGATCGAGGATCACGGGCACATCGTCCACGCTCATGCCGGCGGTCGGCTCGTCGAACATCAGCACGTCGGGGTCGAGCGCGATCAGGAGGGCGACCTCGAGCTTGCGCTGGTCGCCATGCGGCAGCGCCGCCACCTTCTGGTCCGCCTGATCAATGAGCGCGACGCGCGACAGGACCGCTTCGGCCTGCGCGATCTGCCCGGTGTGGCTCGCGGCCATCGTCAGCAGGTCGAGGCCGCGGCCCGCCCTCGCCTGGATCCTGGCCTGGATCCTGGCCTGCACGACGAGACGAACATTCTCCCGCACCGTCAGGTTGGGAAAGAGGTTCGTGAGCTGGAAGGCGCGACCGATGCCGCGTCGGGTGCGCTCGGCGACCGAAAGGCGGGATATATCGGCGCCATGCAGGAGCACCTGCCCCGCGGTCGCCGGAAGCTGGCCGGAGATGAGGTTGAAGTAGGTGGTCTTGCCGGCACCGTTGGGACCGACGATCGCGGTGAGCGTGCCGCGCCCGAACGCACAGGATACCGCATCGACGGCGACATGGCCGCCGAAACGGATCGTCAGGTCGCGGGTTTCGAGGACCGGTTGCTCGCTCATCACGACTGTCCGGCCCGGCCGGACGGAATGGCGGATGGCGGCGCGATCGGCACCGCCATCCCGGAAGATCAACGCTTGTTGGCGATCGGGATCTTCATGTCCTCGATCTTGAGCTCGCGCACCAGCTCCGGGATGCCCCATTCCACGTTCGGATCGACCTTGATCTTGAAGTGGTACATGGACTGGAGCGCCTGATGGTCCTCCTTGCGGAAGATCATCTTGCCCTTCGGCGTCATGAACTCCATGCCTTCCATGGCCGTGATGAGCTTCTCGGTGTCGGTCGAGCCGGCCTTCTTGAGAGCCTCGACGACGGCGATGCCGGCCGCCATGCCGCCCGCGGTGAAGAAGTCGGGCGGCGCGTTATAGCGCTTCTTGTGCTCGGTCACGAGCCAGTCGTTCACCGGGTTCTTGGGGATGTCGTAGTAGTAATAGGTCGCACCCTCCATGCCGGGCAGGTCCTTGTAGGCCTTCATGGCCGCCAGGATGTTGCCGCCGGTGGCGATCTCGACGCCGAACCGCTCGGGGTTCATGGCCTTGACCTTGCCCATGGGATTGCCGGCGCCGGCCCAGATCATGAAGATGATCTTGCGCCCCTGCTCGTTCTTGAGCGCATCGAAGATGCGTTGCGCGTGGGCCGTGAAGTCCTGCGTGTCGGTCGGCGCGTATTCCTCGTGCACCAGCTTCGCGCCCGTGCCCGCCAGCGCCTCGCGGAAGGCTTTCACGCCGTCGCGGCCGAACGCGTAGTCC
>JBFWWW010000012.1:0-39391 GCA_050245975.1 Hyphomicrobiaceae bacterium | reverse complement strand
CGTCTTGAGCGCCGACCGCTTCGCCGCAAATGCCGCAAGTCGCCGTTTTCTGGGCTTGCCGCCGAAGGTTAAGTGGCGCCCGCTTGCCTTGCCGGCCCAGGGTCTTTCTGCGATAGTGCAGTCAAAACCATGCACGACTGCGTGCATCAGAGGAGCGTTCTTTCAATGGGTAGTATGAGCGTCTGGCATTGGCTCATTTTCCTCGTGGTGGCCCTGCTGCTGTTCGGCGGCAGCGGCAAGATTTCCTCCATCATGGGCGACATGGCCAAGGGCATCAAAAGCTTCAAGAAGGGCATGGCCGAGGATGACGACGCCCCGGCGCCGCCGGCACCCAGGACACCTGAGCCGCCGCGGACCATCGAGGCGCAGGCCAAGCCCGAGCGCACCGGCGCCGAGACGACCAGGACAACGTGAGGCCGGTCCCGGCTCTGACGGAATGAGGCGCCGGCGATCGATCGCCGGCAGCGTGCTCCCCGTCGCGGCCGGACTTTGGCCATCGGCGGACAAGACGAATGTTTGATCTGACGTCCAGCAAGCTGCTGCTTCTCGGGATCGTGGCGCTCGTCGTTGTCGGTCCCAAGGACCTGCCGGCGTTGCTGCGCACGATCGGCAAGTATGTCGGCGTCATCAAGCGGCATGCCAACGAGTTCCGCGCCCAGTTCGAAGAGGCGATGCGGGACAGCGAGATCGACCAGCTCAAGAAGGACGTCGAGAAGATCGGCCAGGATGCGGAGGCTTCCATGCGCGACGCCGAGCGCACGGTGGAAGCGCAGATCGCCGCTTCGCGCGAGGAGGTCGAGAAGGCCGTCGACACTGCGGCCGTCGATACCGCGGATGCGGCGGCGCCCGTCGCGCCGGTCACCGAGAGCCTGCCGGCCCCGGCCGGGGACGTTCAGCCCGCAGCGATCGCACAGACGCCCGAACCCCACAAGTCGGAGGCCTGAGGCATGGCCACGCAGGAGAGCGTCAATCGCGACGGCCAGGACGAGATCGACGCCTCCAAAGCGCCGCTGATGGATCACCTCATCGAGCTGCGCCAGCGGCTCATCTATTCCCTGATCGGCATCGGCATCGCCTTCATCGTCTGCTTCTTCTTCGCCAAGCAGATCTACAACGTGCTCGTGTGGCCCTATCAGTGGGCGCGCGGCGATCATCAGAAGATCGAGATGATCTACACCGCCCCGCATGAATTCTTCTTCACCCAGCTCAAGCTGGCGCTGTTCGGCGCCGTCTGCCTCGCCTTTCCGATCATCGCCAACCAGCTTTACAAGTTCGTCGCCCCCGGCCTCTACAAGAACGAGCGCAAGGCGTTCCTGCCGTACCTCATTGCCACGCCGCTGCTGTTCATCGCCGGCGCGTGCGTCGTCTATTTCATCGTCATGCCGCTGGCGATGAAGTTCTTCCTCAGCATGGAGCAGACGGGCGGGCAGGTGGAAATCCACCTGCAGGCGCGCGTATCCGAATACCTGTCGCTCATCATGACGCTGATCCTCGGCTTCGGCATCTGCTTCCAGCTGCCCGTCGCGCTGACGCTGCTCGCGCGCGCCGGCATCGTCGGCGCGCAGCAGCTGCGCGAATTCCGCCGCTACGCCATCGTCGCCATCACCGCGGTCGCGGCCGTGCTGTCGCCGCCCGATCCCTTCAGCATGATTGCCATGGCGCTGCCGACCATCCTTCTCTACGAGGGCTCGATCTATGCGGTGTCCCGCGTCGAGAAGGCTCGCCTCGCCGAAGAGGCGGCGAAAGGGGCCTGACGCCCTGCCGGCTGGACCGGCGCGACCGGCCGGCGTATAGCACCGGCAACCTGACGCAGATGGCCGAGGCGAACCCGTGTTCGACATCAAGTGGATCCGCGACAACCCCGAGGCGTTCGATGCGGGGCTGAAGAGGCGCAACATCGCGCCCGGCGGCGATATCCTGTTTTCATCTGGGTTGATTGCTCTCGACGAGGCGCGCCGCGGTGTCATCACCCGCCTGCAGGAGGCGCAGGCGCGCCGCAACGCGGCGTCCAAGGAGATCGGCAAGGCCAAGGCCGCCAAGGACGAGGCGACGGCGGCGAAGCTGATGGCCGAGGTTGCCTCGCTCAAGGACGTGCTGGGCCGGGGCGAGGAGGAGCAGAAGGGGGCCGACACGGCGCTCGACGCAGCGCTCTCCGTCATCCCCAATATTCCGCTCCCCAATGTGCCCGCCGGCAAGGACGAGCACGACAACAAGGAAATCCGCAAGGTCGGCACGCCGCCGGCGCTCGCCGGCATCAACAAGCCGCTGCAGCATTTCGAGATCGGCGAGCGGCTGGGCCTCATGGATTTCGAGACGGCGGCCAGGCTGTCGGGCGCGCGCTTCGTCGTGCTCAAGGGGCAGCTTGCGCGCATGGAGCGCGCGCTGGGCGCGTTCATGCTCGACCTGCACACGGGCACCTATACGAACGCCGACGGCAAGGCGCTCGGCGGCTACACGGAGATCGCGCCGCCGATGATGGTGCGCGACGCGGTGATGTACGGCACCGCGCAATTGCCGAAATTCGAGAACGACCAGTTCGAGGTTGTCGCGGGCGACGGGCAGCGCGGCGCGGATCGCCGCTGGCTCATCCCCACCGCCGAGGTGCCGCTGACCAATCTCGTGCGCGAGTCGATCCTCGACGAGGCCGAGCTGCCGATCCGCGTCACCGCCTTCACGCCCTGCTTCCGCGCCGAGGCGGGGGCGGCCGGCAAGGACACGCGCGGGATGATCCGCCAGCACCAGTTCTCAAAGGTGGAGCTCGTCTCCATCACGACGCCCGAGAAGAGCCTCGAGGAGCACGAGCGCATGACGGCGTGCGCGGAGGAGGTCCTGAAGCGCCTCGGCCTCGCCTACCGCGTCGTCCTGCTGTGCACCGGCGATATGGGCTTTGCCTCGCAGAAAACCTACGACATCGAGGTCTGGCTGCCGGGCCAGAACACCTATCGCGAAATCTCGTCCTGCTCCGTGTGCGGCGACTTCCAGGCCCGCCGCATGGATGCGCGCTATCGCGCCAAGGGCGGCAAGCCCGAGTTCGTGCACACCCTCAACGGCTCCGGGCTCGCCGTGGGGCGCACGCTCATCGCCATCCTGGAGAACTACCAGAACGCCGACGGGTCCGTCACAATCCCTGAGGCGCTGGTGCCGTACATGGGTGGCCTGACGCGACTCGAAAAACAGGCCTAGACTGGAGCGGCATGCGCATCCTCATCACCAACGACGACGGCATCGACGCGCCGGGGCTGCACGCGCTGCGCCAGATCGCGGGCGAGCTGAGCCGCGACGTGTGGGTCGTGGCGCCCGAGACCAACCAGTCGGGCGCCGGCCACTCGCTCACGCTGCACGAGCCGCTGCGCATCCGGCAGCTCGACGAGCGCGCGTTCGCCGTGCGCGGCACGCCGACCGACAGCGTCATCATGGGCGTGCGCCATGTGCTGCAGGGCAAGGTTCCGGATCTCGTGCTGTCGGGTGTCAATCGCGGCGCCAATCTCGCCGAGGACGTGACCTATTCCGGCACCATCGCCGGCGCCTTCGAGGGCACGCTGCTCGGCGCGCGCTCGGTGGCGCTGTCGCAGGCCTTCGGCTTCGAGCCAGGGCGCGGCATCCGCTGGCAGACGGCGATCGCGCATGGGCCCGCGCTGATCCGCAAGCTGCTCGCCGTCGAGTGGGCGCCGAACACGCTCGTCAACGTCAACTTTCCCGATCGCGAGCCCGCCGACGTCGCGGGCCTCGTCGTGACGCGGCAGGGACGGCGCGATCCCGGTCTGCTGCAGATCGACGAGCGGCTCGATACCTGGGGCAATCCCTACTACTGGCTCGCCTTCGAGCGCCGCCGGTCTGCAGCCCGCGAGGGCACGGACCTGTGGGCCATCTACAATGGCCACATCTCCGTCACGCCGCTGTCGCTCGATCTCACCTGCGATCCCATGCGCGATGCGCTGACCCGCGGTCTCGCGCGCTGAACAATCCTCGCCGACCGCTGATTTTCACCCCGCCGTTTACGACCCATTAACGCATTAAGGGTTAATGGTTGATCGGTGTAGAGGTGGGTTTCATGTTGAGTAACCAGCGTACTTGCCAGCGTGCTTGGCGGACAGTTCTCCGCGCTCATCGTGCAGCGATGGGCGGGGCTTTTGGTATTGCGGCGCTCGTCGGCGGCTGCAGCTCGGACGTCACGCGCTTCGACGGGCCGGCCTTCAACCTGACAAGCGAGAAGGCGCCCGTTCCGCCCGAGCCGATCGGCGGTCGCTATTCGTCCGCGCCGCTCAATCCCTCCGGTGCCGGCTACGGGCCGAACGTTCCCCCGCCCGATTCTTACAACGCGCCCTATCGCCCGGCCTACGGCGCCGACCAGCGCTATGGCTACCAGTCCCCGCCGCAGCGGCGCGACGATGTGCGGGTGGCAAGCCTGCCCGACATCGGCGCCCAGCCGCCGCCCTCCAACTCGGCTCCCTATGACAGCCGGTACGATCGCGCGTATGAGCAGCAGGTGCCGCCGCGTCTCGACGGCACGCCGCATCGTCAACCGGCTCCGGCCGCTTACGCGCCGCCCGCAGCTCCCTCGCAGCCCGGCCCCGGCGGCGAGCTGGTCGAGGTACAGCAGGGCGAGACGCTCTACGGAGTATCGCGGCGCACCGGCGTCGCCGTGTCGGCGATCATGGATGCCAACGGTTTGACCTCGCCCATCGTGCAGCCGGGGCAGCGCCTGTTCCTGCCGCGCGGCGCGCGCACGCATCCGCGTCATCCGATCGCAAATCCCATCGCCAGGGTCGAGCCCGTCGAGCAGCGCGCGCCGGTCGCGGCGGACCCGCCTGCCGTTGCGGCACCGGCAGCTCCGGCCGCAACTCCTGTCGCAGCGGGTTGGACGGGTAGTCATGAGCTGAAGCCCGGCGAGTCGCTCTACGGTATCTCTCGCCGCTACGGCACCACGGTTGCCGAGCTGCAGCGCAACAACAACATCGCCGATCCGGCGCGCATGCGTCCGGGCGTCGTGTTGCGCGTGCCTGCCGGTGGGGCTGCCGTCGCTGCTGCGCCGCCGCCGCCGGCATCTCCGGCTCCGGCGGCCGTCGAAACGCTGCCCCGGAAGACGGCCGAGGCGGCCCCGGCCACCCCGCCGCGTGCCGCGCCGGTCACCGGCGCCTATACGCCGCGCATCATCAATGCCGCGCCCGAGCCCGCAGCCGAAGCCGCCCCGCTCGAGGAGAAGAAGGTCGCCTCGCGCGGCGACACGATGACCGACGTCACGCCCATCGCAACAGAGACGCCGGCGGCCGGGCGCTCCGCCGCGGCCGGCAGCGCCAAGTTCCGCTGGCCCGTGACCGGCCGCATCATCGCGCCCTACGGCAAGCGGCCGGACGGCACCAGCAATGACGGCATCAACCTGGCGGTGCCGATGGGTGCTGAGGTTCATGCCGCCGAGGCCGGTGTGGTCGCCTATGCGGGATCCGAGATCAAGGGCTTCGGCAATCTTCTGCTGATCCGGCACGACAACGGCTGGGTGTCGGCCTACGCGCACAACGACCAGCTGCTCGTGCGCCGTGGCGACACGGTGAAGCGCGGCCAAGTGATCGCCAAGGCCGGCAAGAGCGGATCGGTCGAGCAGCCTCAGGTGCACTTCGAGCTGCGGCAGGGCTCCAAGCCCGTCGACCCGCTCCCGCACCTCGACAAGGGTTGAGGCGGGCCGCCTAGAAGGAGCTGTTGGGCTCCTTCAGGAACGCCAGCTCCTCGGGCGTCGAGACGCGGCCGAGGGTGGCGTTCCGGTGCGGAAACCGGCCGAAGCGATCGACGATCTCCTTGTGCCGCTCCGCGAACTTCAGGTTGTTCGCATTGCCGAGCGCTGCGAACAGCGCCACCGAGCGCGCCTGCACCGTCTTGTCCTCGCTGTGCTGGAACGGCATGTAGAGGAATTGCCGCTGCGTCGGCGTCAGCGCCGTGTCGAGCCCGCGAGCGATCGCGGCCTGCGAGACCGCCAGCGCCAGCGCGTCGCTCTCGAACATGCGCGGGCTGTCGCGGTACATGTTGCGCGGGAACTGGTCGAGCGCGATGACGGTTGCCAGCGCCTCATCCGCGGTGGCGTCCGCAGCAAGACCGCCGGCCGCTGCCAGCCTGCCGTGCAGCGCCGCGAAGCGCCGCCGGATATCGCCGTCGACAGTCGCATCCTTGCGGAACCAGGCCTCCGGCTTCAATTCGCCGAACCAGTAGTCGAGCACGGTCCGAACCCAGGCCTTGTCGTCTGCCATCACGCGCCTCCCTGCGGGGCCTTTGCCTGAGCCCACAGGATCATCTGCGTGCAGCGGAAAAAGGCCATCGGCTTGGCGGCGCCTTCCGCCTTCACCTCGGCATCCCAGACGTGCGTGGTGCGGCCACGATGCAGCGGCCGCGCCGTGCAGATGATGCGGCCTTCGCGCGCCGTGCCGATGAGGTTGCTCTTCAACTCGATCGTGGTGAAGCCGGAGGCGCCGGTGGGCAGGTTGCGCACGGTCCCGTACCCGCAGCAGGTATCCGCCAGCGAGATAACGGTACCGGCGTGCAGAAAGCCGTTCCAGACCCTCAGCGCGGGGCGGATATCGATCGCGGCGACGACCTCGTCCGGCTCGACGCGCTGAAAGGAGATCCCGAGCAGCCCGGGCAGGTATCCCTCGCCCGCCGCATTCCACTCATCGAGCGTGACCGGGACTCGGATGTCCATCCGCGTTACTCCGTCTTGAGCGTCTGCCCCAGCCGGCCGGCCAGGTCCTGAATGTACTGCCAGGCGACGCGGCCCGAGCGGCCGCCGCGCGTCATCGACCATTCGAGCGCGTCGCTGACGAGGGCGTCGTCCTTGATCTTGAGCTTGTGGTGCGCGGCATAGCTGCGGATCATGTCGAGGTATTGCTCCTGCGTGCCGTTGTGGAATCCGAGCCAGAGCCCGAACCGGTCCGACAGCGAGACCTTTTCTTCCACCGCCTCGGACGGATTGATCGCGGTCGAGCGCTCGTTTTCCATCATGTCGCGCGGCATGAGATGGCGGCGGTTGGAGGTGGCATAGAACAGCACGTTCTGCGGGCGGCCTTCGATACCGCCTTCCAGCACGGCCTTCAGCGACTTGTAGCTGGTGTCGTCCTTGTCGAAGGACAAGTCGTCGCAGAAGACGATGAACCGGTGCTCGCTGGCGCGCATGTGCGCGAGGCACTGCGGCAATGAGGAGATGTCCTCGCGGTGGATCTCGACGAGCTTCAGGTCCGATCCGCCCGTTTTCAACGAGCGGCGCACCTCGGCATGCACGGCCTTGACGAGCGAGGATTTGCCCATGCCGCGCGCGCCCCACAGCAGCGCATTGTTCGCGGGCAGGCCGTGCGCGAAGCGGCGCGTGTTGTCGAGAAGCTGGTCGGCCGCCCGCTCGATGCCCTTGAGGAGGCCGATGGGCTGACGGTTCACGTTCGGGACCGGCAGAAATGCCTCCGGCGAGGACTGCCATACGAAAGCCTCGGCCTCGAAGGTTGGCCTGGCGGGCGGCGGCGGCGCCATCCGTTCCAGCGCGGCGGCAAGGCGTTCGACGCGATCGAGCAGGGCCTTCTCGTCAGCCATGATGCAGGAATGCTCCGGGATGTGGTGTCTGCGGCGCAATTTCTATAAACGACCGGCAGGAACCCGTCACGCAGGCGTGGGCCTGCATCCGGGGGAAGTGGTTGCAAAGCAGGGGCTGCGGGCTATAGTCGCGCCCAATTCCAGGTTCCGGCGCGCTGCGGGCGATGGTTCGCGGCGGATGCGCCTGTGTCCGGTCCGTCAAAGAAGAAGTGAGGCCATTCGTCGATGTTTATTACGCCGGCTTTTGCGCAAGGTTTCGGTGGGGGCTCGGATGCCTTCGTCCAGCTCATTCCTATCGCGCTCATGTTCGTCATCTTCTACTTTCTGCTGCTGCGCCCGCAGCAGCAGCGGGTGAAGCAGCATCGTGAGCTGGTCGCGAACATTCGCCGCGGCGATACGGTCGTGACCGGCGGCGGCATCATCGGCAAGGTGACCAAGGTTCGCGACGACAACGAGATCGAAGTCGAGATCGCCGACAACACGCGGGTGCGCGTTCTCAAGGGCACCGTGACCGAGGTGCGAGCGAAAGGCGAGCCCGTGAAGGAAGGCGCCTGAAGCGTTGCCGGTTCGGCTGTCCGCTCCGCGCTTGAGAAAGGCCTGAAATCCGCATGCTGCATTTCCAGACCTGGAAATCTGTCTCCATCGTCGTCTCGTGCGTGCTCGGCATCATTTTCATGCTGCCGAGCTTCTTCTCGAAGCAGACGGTGGAGTCCTGGCCCTGGTTCCTGCCGCACCGGCAGATCACGCTGGGTCTCGACCTGCAGGGTGGCGCGCACATTCTCCTGGCGATGGATACGGACGAGCTGCGCAAGGACTGGCTCACCAATCTGCGCGAGGACGCCAGGCGCCAGCTGCGCGAAGCCAAGATCGGCTTCACCGCGCTGGGCGTTGCCAACAACGCCGTGCAGATCCGCCTGGCCAAGCCCGAAGAAGCCGACGCAGCGGTCAAGGAGCTCAACAAGCTTGTCCAGCATACGGGCGGTGTCCTCGGCGGCGGCTCGGCCGATCTCGCCATCACCAAGGGCGAAGCCGGAGCTATCACGATCGCGCCGACAGAGCCCGGTATGACGGCGCGTGTTTCCGGTGCGGCGAGCGCTGCCATCGAGACGGTGAACCGGCGCATCAATAACATGGGCACGGCGGAATCGACCGTCGTACGGCAGGGGCGGGACAGGATTCTTGTCCAGTTCCCCGGCCTGCAGGACACCAAGCAGCTGAAGGACCTGCTCGGCCAGACGGCCAAGCTGTCCTTCCACGAGGTTCACCCGCAGATGTCGGCCGAGGACGCCAAGCAGACGCGTGTCCCGGCCGGATACAAGATCTATCCGTCGGCCGAGCATCCGGGCGAGAGCTACCTGCTGCGCGACGTCCCGGTCGTGCAGGGCGACGATCTGACCGATGCCCAGCCAGGCTTCGATTCGCGCACGAACGAGCCGATCATCTCGTTCCGCTTCAACAACGCGGGCGCGCGCAAGTTCGGCAATTTCACCAAGAACAACGTCAACCGACCGTTCGCCATCGTCCTCGACGACAAGGTGCTGTCCGCGCCCGTCATTCGCGAGCCGATCCTCGGCGGTACTGGCCAGATCTCCGGCAGCTTCACCGTCGAGAGCGCCAACACCCTAGCCGTCCAGCTGCGCTCCGGCGCGCTGCCGACCAAGCTCACCATCGTCGAGGAGCGCGTTGTCGGCGCGAGCCTGGGCCAGGATTCCATCGACGCCGGCAAGCTCGCCGCCATCGTCGGCGGCCTGCTTGTGACGGCGTTCATGATCTTCGCTTACGGCCTGTTCGGCATATTTGCCGTCATCGGTGCGGCGATGCACGTGGTGTTCGTGCTTGCCATCATGTCGTTGATGGGCGGCACCATGACACTGCCCGGCATCGCCGGCATCGTGCTCACCATCGGCATGGCGGTCGACGCCAACGTGCTCATCAATGAGCGCATCCGTGAGGAGCTTCGCAACGGCAAGACGCCCATCGCGGCCATCGAGACGGGGTTCACGCGCGCCTACGGCACGATCATCGATAGCCAGCTCACGACGTTTATTGCCGGTATCGTCATGTTCTGGCTCGGCTCCGGCCCCATCCGCGGCTTTGCCGTCACGTTGACGCTCGGCATCATCACGACCGTCTACACCGCCTTCACCATCACGCGGCTGCTGGTCGTGTGGTGGCTTGACGCGCACAAGTCGCGCCGTGTCGAGGCGCCGCTCTCATTCAAGATGGGCTACAAATGAACCTCTTCAAAGGCGTCGATTTCTTCCCGCACGGCACGCGCTGGAAGATCATCGAGCGGCGCTACATCTTCGTCGGCCTCTCCTGGGTGCTGACGATTCTCGCGGTGCTTGCCCTCTGGGTGTGGGGTCTCAACTACGGCGTCGATTTCAAGGGCGGCTCCCTGGTCGAGGTGCAGTCCAAGGCCGGGAACATCGATGTCGGCGCATTGCGCACGACGCTCGACAAGCTCGGGATCGGCGACGTTCAGGTGCAGTCGGTCGGGCTCGGCAGCGAGGCACTGATCCGCGTCGGCCTTCAGGAAGCCCACGATGGGCTGTCGGAAGACAAGGCCCAGACCGCGGCCATCGACAAGATCAAGGGGGCTCTGGGCGACGGGATCGAAATCCGCCGCACCGAGGTCGTCGGGCCGGCCGTATCGGCCGAGCTCAAGCGCACCGGCGTGATCGCCGTTGTCGCCGCGATGCTCGGCATCATGCTCTATGTCTGGTTTCGCTTCGAATGGCAGTTCGGCGTAGCGGCCGTCATCGCGCTTGCGCATGACATCATCGTCACGGTCGGCGTTTTCTCGCTGCTCTGGTACGAGTTCGATCTGTCGGTGGTGGCGGCGATGCTGACGCTGGCGGGCTACTCGATCAACGATACGGTCGTGGTGTTCGACCGTATTCGCGAGAACCTGCGGCGCTACAAGCGCATGCCACTCATCGATCTGCTCAACCTGTCCATCAACGAGACCCTGTCGCGCACCGTTCTCACGTCGGTGACGACGGCTCTGGCGGTGCTCGCGCTTTATATCTTCGGCACCCAGGTCATCCACGGGTTCTCGTTCGCGATGCTGTTCGGCATCATCATCGGCACCTATTCGTCGATCTTCGTCGCCGCGCCGCTGCTGCTGCTGTTCGGCGTCAAGCGCGACTGGAGCGGCGGCGACGTGCCGGCGAAGGCCAAATCGAAGAGCGGCGCGCCGAGTCAGGTCTAGCCGGCGCGCGCACCGGAGGAGCACATGGTCTCCGGCGAAGCGCACTACCCCCGCGAGGCGCCGATCGACGCCTATGGCAACGGCGGCTTCCGCTTTGCCGGCATGAGCCATCGCGGTTCGATCCTCTGCCTGCCGACCGGCATTCACGCCTGGGGCGAGACGGACGCCGCGTTGCTGTCGCCGGCGAGCTTCGCGGAGGTGCTCGATATCCTCAAGCCTCCGTATTTCCTGCTCCTGGGCACGGGACGCACGCAGGTCTTTCCCTCAGGCGCCGTTCGCGACGCCTTCACGGCCGCCGGCATCGGCCTCGACGCGATGGACACCGGCGCGGCCGCCCGCACCTACAACGTCCTGCTGGCCGAGAAGCGCCCGGTTGCTGCCGCGCTCATCGCCGTGTCCTGAGGTGCGACATGCCGCCCGACACCACAGTGGGTCTTGCATCCATCGCCGATATCGCGCGCGCGGGCGAGCCGGACCGCTATCTGGCGGCGACGCTGTGTCCGGATGCCGTCGCGCCGCACCTGATCGCTCTCGCCGCGTTCGCCGCCGAGTTGCGCCGCATTCCCGAGGTTGCCGTCCGCGAGCCGATGATGGGGCAGATGCGCCTGCAATGGTGGCACGACGCGCTGGCTCAGGCGGAGGAGGGCAACGTGGTCGGACAACCCGTTGCCGACGCGCTCGGCGGTGCGATGCGCGCGGGTGCACTGCCGCGCGCGGCGCTGCAGGAGCTGGCGGACGCATTCGCTGTTCTGCTCGACCGTGAGCCGTTCGCGGATGAGCGGGCGCTGCGCGGACATCTGCGGGCGACGGACGGCACACTGTTCCGGCTCGCGGCCGGCTGCCTGTCGCCGGAGGGCAGGGTCACGTGCGCGGTGACCGATGCTGCGGGTGAAGCCTACGGTCTCGCGCGCCTGCTGTTCCACCTTCCGCATGCGGTTCAGCGAGGGATCGTTCCCCTGCCGCAAGACCTGCTCACCGACGCAAAGCTGACTGCCGATGCCGTTCGATCGGGCGTGGAAAGGCCCGAAATTGAGGCAGTCGCAGGCAAATTGGCGCGCAGGGCACAGCAAGCTCATGCCGCCGTTATGCAACACGTGGCGCATATGCCGCGGGACACGCGCCTTGCCTTCCTTCCTTTGGCCTTGGTCGGTCGTTATCTGCGAGCCGTTGAAGACGCCGGCACGTCGCTTTTGCGCAGCCCGCCAATGCTTGCCCCTTGGCGGCGGGCGTGGCTGATTGCACGCGCTGCATGGTTCGGCGTCTGGTGATGGCGGGGCCTGAGATGTCGAGACCGAGGACGAGGCGCACGGTGGCGTCGGCGGTGCTGGCGCTGTTGGCATTGGCTGTTGCGGCCACGGGCCAGGCGCCAATCGCAATGGCGCAGCAGCCGGAGATCGTCTGGCGCGTCAATAATCCGTTCCGTTTCTTCCTCGATCCCGCCGATACGGAGATGCATCGGGCGACATTTGCATCGCTCAAGCCCAACGAGCTGCAATCGCCGGTGCTGGCCATCGAGCGGGCGCTCGAGGAGCGCCATCCGGACGGCTGGGCCGCGTCCGTCTTCACAAAGACCTGCTGGGACCCCGTCAGGAACCGCTACGCGTGCCAGGCCTACGAGGACTACGTCAATCCGAAGTTCCACAAAGTCCTCGTCGAGCTGAAGGGCATCGAGGATGCGCAGTCTGTCGATTGCAGCTGGGCGACGGCGCCGCGCGGCGGGCGTCGGCGGGGCGCGGCGGTGACGCTGCCCTGTGATGCGCCCATCGAACTGCAGATTCCCTATCCCGGCGGCGCGCACATCACGGTCGAGGTTGGCGGGCGGCTGGTGGCGGAAACCGATGCCCGTGTGGAGGACCTCTTTGTCGTCGGCATGGGCGACAGTTTCGGATCAGGCGAGGGCAATCCCGATCTGCCCGTGCGCTTCTCGCGCGAGCGGTCGGCCGACTACGGCACCGGTGCTCTCAGCGCGCCCCTGACCGGCTATCCCGCTCGCGTCGGCGACTGGCGCCAGATCGGCGACGCCAAGTTCATCCAGGAGAACGCGCGCTGGCTCGATCAGGCGTGTCATCGCTCGCTCTATTCCTACCAGCTTCGCGCCGCCCTGCAGCTTGCGATCGAAGAGCCGCACCGCGCCGTGACCTACGTCGGCGTCGCCTGCTCAGGCGCGGAAACCACCTTCGGCCTGTTCCTGCGCTACAAGGGCAACGAGTGGGTGCCCAATCCGCCGGAGCTGTCGCAGATCTCCAGCATCGCCCAGGCCCAGTGCGGCAGGATCGAAGCCAAGGCCTACGACCTGCCCGAGGCCTATCACATGCAGGGCCGCATTCCCGAGCTGGAAGGCGGGCTGGTGCTGCGCAAATGCGATGCCGAGCGCGGCCGGAAGATCGATCTCGTCCTCTTATCCATCGGCGGCAACGACGTCGGCTTCGCGCGCCTTGTCGCCAACGCGGTCCTGAACGATTCCTCCGTCCTGCGTCAGCTGGGCGGCTGGTTCGGCCAGGTGCACGGCGTGCGCGAGACGACGCCGCTGCTCGACGTGCTGGGCGATCACTACAAGTCGGTCAACCGCGCCATCCATTCCATCCTGCATGTGCCGTGGCCCGAGGCCGATCGCATCATCCTGACCGGCTATCCGCCGCTGGCGGTGCTGGCGGACGGACGGTCCATCTGCCCGGACGGACAGGCCGGCATGACCGTGCTGCCGGACTTCACGCTGTCGGCGCGGAAGGCACGCGAAGGCGGCGAGCTTGCCGAGCGCCTCGACACCATCATGCGCGACAGCGCCAAGGCCTACGGCTGGAGCTTCGTCGACGAGCACCGCGCCGCATTCCGCGGCCGCGGCATCTGCGCCGGGTGGACGGATGCGGCATTCAGCACCGCCGACGACCTGCGCATCCCGCGCAAGGTCAACGGCGCCTGGGAGCCGTTCAACCCAGCCGACTGGCGGGCCTACGTGCCGCGCCAGCGCTGGTTCCGCACGCCGAACGACGCCTTCATGACGGGCAACTTCCACGTCTCGCAGTCGATCCTGCAGAGCGTGCTGAAGGCGCAAGGATTGTCCTGGGTCCAGCTTCTGCTCGCCGCCACGTATTCAGGCGCCTTCCACCCGACCGCGGAGGGACAGGCCGCCATCGCCGACGCGGTGGTGGTGAAGGCGCGCCAGATCCTGCGCAAATACGAGGCCGGCGAATACGCCGAGCGCTAGGCCGCGGCCTTGGCGGCGCTCGCGCGGGCTGCTTCCTGCGCGCGCCAGTCGGCCAGCAGCTTGGCGCGCGAGCCCGGATAGCGGTTCGACTGCACCTCGGCGCGTTGCATGCGGTCGGTGCGGAAGTGCCGGTAGTCGCCCCTGAGCTCGCACCACGCGACGATGATGCGCGACATCTCGAAGTAAGCGAGCGCCAGCGGCCAGATCGTCCGTGTCGTTGTCTGCCCGTTGACGTCGGCATATGCGATGGAGACCTTGCGGCGCTCGCGCACGGCGGCGCGCAGCTGCGCCACGTCGATTTGCTCGGCCGGCGGGCCCGGCCGCATGCGCGGGGCATCGACGCCACCCTCGAGGAGCACCGGTTTGAGGTGCTGCGGCAGCACGGCGGCGATCTTGGCGACGACGTCGCGTGCGGCATGCCCGAGCGAGGGATCGGCGCGCGCCTCCACCCATTTGAGCCCGACCAGCATCGCTTCCACCTCGTCGGCGTTGAACATCAGCGGCGGCAGGTCGAAGCCGTCGCCCAGGACATAGCCGATGCCGGCCTCGCCGCGGATGGGCACGCCGTCGCCGATCAGGCCCGAGATGTCGCGATAGACGGTGCGCACGGAGATCTGCAGCTCGTCGGCGATGCGGTCCGCCGTGACCGGGAACCGGTTGCGCCGGAGGATCTGGATGGTGTGCAGAAGGCGGTCGATACGTCGCATGGATGAACTCCAGCCAGGCTGCTGACATGTCGCTGTCAGGAGCGTGGCAGTATAGGCATCGCGGCATCGTCGACAACCCGTTTCAGGGTCGCCGGGGATCGCCACGGCTTCACAGGATCGTGTGGGACGGCTGTGCAATGCTTCGTGCGCGACCGAACCGACGGGCTTGCCCGGTGGACACGCGCAAGTGGCCATTCATCGGTCATGCACCGACGATTGAGGCTCACTGCAACGTTGCTCATTGGCCTCTGATGCGACGAGACTTTTTGCGCGCGAGCGCCCATCTAAGGGGCAGCGGTGTGGACGGTCCGATGGCCCGCATTGCTGCTCCAACACGTTTCGGCTAGACCCTTGAGACCATGAGCAAACCCACAAAGCTTGCGCCGCCCGACCACAAGACCATCCACGTGCGCGGCGCGCGCGAGCACAACCTGAAGAATGTCGATCTGGAGGTTCCGCGCGATGCGCTGGTGGTGTTCACCGGCCTGTCGGGCTCGGGCAAATCCTCGCTCGCCTTCGACACCATCTATGCCGAGGGTCAGCGCCGCTACGTCGAGAGCCTCTCGGCTTACGCGCGCCAGTTCCTGGAGATGATGCAGAAGCCGGACGTCGATCACATCGACGGCCTGTCGCCGGCCATCTCCATCGAGCAGAAGACGACGAGCAAGAACCCGCGCTCGACCGTCGGCACCGTCACGGAGATCTACGACTACCTGCGGCTGCTGTTCGCGCGCGTCGGCGTGCCCTATTCGCCGGCCACCGGCCTGCCCATCGAGAGCCAGACCGTGCAGCAGATGGTCGACCGCGTGCTGGAGCTGCCGGAGGGAACGCGCCTCTACCTGCTGGCCCCCATCGCGCGCGGCCGCAAGGGCGAATACCGCAAGGAGATCGGCGAGCTGCAGAAGAAGGGCTTCCAGCGCGTCAAGGTCAACGGTGCGTTCTATGAGATCGCCGACGCGCCCAAGCTCGACAAGAAGTACAAGCACGACATCGACGTCGTCGTCGACCGGCTGGTCCTGCCGAAGGCGGGCGAGACGAAGCAGCGCAGCGACATCTCCACGCGGCTTGCAGACAGTTTCGAGACGGCGCTGGGTCTCGCCGACGGCGTTGCGGTGGCCGAGATGGCCGACAAGCCTCTGTCGAAGGAGGAAACCGCCGGCCCGAACCGTTCGAAGAACGAGACGCACGAACGCATCATTTTCTCATCCCGGTTTGCCTGCCCGGTGTCCGGCTTCACCATCGAGGAGATCGAGCCGCGGCTGTTCTCCTTCAACGCGCCGGCGGGTGCCTGCCCCAAGTGCGACGGCCTCGGCACCGAGCTGAAGTTCGAGCCCGATCTTGTCGTTCCCGACCGCTCGCTGAGTCTGGAGGACGGCGCCATCTGGCCGTGGGCGCGCACGGGCAACACGTCCCCCTACTACGAGCAGACGCTCGCCGCGCTCGCCGCCCACTACAAGGTGTCGATGAAGACGCCGTGGGAGAAGCTGCCCAAGCGCGTGCAGGACGCGCTGCTGTTCGGGTCGGGCGACGAGGAGATCACCTTCGTCTACGAGGACGGCTTGCGCCAGTACAAGACGCAGAAAGCCTTCGAGGGCGTCATCGGCAATATCGAGCGGCGCTGGCGCGAGACCGACAGCGAATGGGTGCGCGAGGAGCTGTCGCGCTACCAGGGCGCGCACCCGTGCGATGCCTGCGGCGGCTACCGCCTCAAGCCGCAGGCGCTGGCCGTCAAGGTCGGGGGCAAGCACATCGGCGAGGTGTGCGATCTGTCGATCCGCGCCGCCAACGAGTGGTTCGCCGCACTGCCAAAGACGTTCACGAAGAAGCAGTCGGACATCGCCACGCGCATCCTGAAGGAAATCCGCGAGCGCCTGCAGTTCCTCAACGACGTCGGCCTCGACTACCTGACGCTCTCGCGCTCGTCCGGCACGCTGTCGGGCGGGGAAAGCCAGCGCATCCGGCTTGCCTCGCAGATCGGCTCCGGTCTCACCGGCGTGCTCTATGTGCTGGACGAGCCTTCCATCGGCCTGCACCAGCGCGACAACGCCCGCCTGCTGGAGACGCTCAAGCACCTGCGCGACATCGGCAACACGGTGATCGTCGTCGAGCATGACGAGGATGCGATCCTCGCCGCCGACTACGTGGTCGACATCGGCCCGGGCGCCGGCGTGCACGGCGGCCAGGTGGTGGCGCAGGGCATGCCGGAAGAGATCATGGCGAACCCGGACAGCCTGACGGGCGAATACCTGACGGGCTTGCGCCAGATTCCGCTGCCGAAGGCGCGCCGCAAGCCGCAGAAGGGCCGCGCGCTGACCGTTACGGGCGCGCGCTCCAACAACCTCAAGGATGTCACGGCCTCGATTCCGCTCGGCCTGATGACGTGCATCACCGGCGTCTCGGGGGGCGGCAAGTCCACGCTGCTGATCGACACGATCTACAAGGCGGTGGCGCGCAAGCTCAACGGCGCGCGCGAGGCACCGGGCGAGTTCGACCGCATCGACGGGCTGGAGAACCTCGACAAGGTCATCGACATCGACCAGAGCCCCATCGGCCGCACGCCGCGCTCCAACCCTGCGACCTACACGGGCGCCTTCACGCCGATCCGCGAGTGGTTCGCGGGTTTGCCCGAGGCCAAGGCGCGCGGCTATGCGCCGGGCCGCTTCTCCTTCAATGTCAAGGGCGGCCGCTGTGAGGCCTGCCAGGGCGACGGCGTCATCAAGATCGAGATGCACTTCCTGCCCGACATCTACGTCACCTGCGACGTCTGCAAGGGCAAGCGCTACAACCGCGAGACCCTGGAGGTGAAGTTCAAGGACAAGTCGGTGGCCGACGTGCTCGACATGACGGTGGAGGAGGGCGTCGAGTTCTTCAAGGCCGTGCCGTCGATCCGCGACAAGATGGAGACGCTGGCGCGCGTCGGCCTCGGCTACATCCGCATCGGCCAGCAGGCGACGACGCTGTCGGGCGGCGAGGCGCAGCGCATCAAGCTCGCCAAGGAGCTGTCGCGCCGGGCGACAGGGCGCACACTCTACATTCTCGACGAGCCGACGACGGGCCTGCATTTCCATGACGTCGCGAAACTGCTGGAGGTGCTGCACGAGCTGGCGGACGCCGGCAACACGGTGGTCGTGATCGAGCACAACCTGGAGGTCATCAAGACCGCCGACTGGATCATCGACATGGGGCCCGAGGGTGGCGACGGCGGTGGCCGCGTCGTGGCCGAGGGCACGCCCGAGGACGTGGCCAGGGTCAAGGAAAGTTACACCGGGCACTATCTGAAGGAGCTGCTCGGCCGCCGCGCCACCCCGAGCCGGGGCAAGAGGCAGGCCGCGGAGTAGGTCTAACTAGTTCAGCGTGGCTCCACTCGATGCGAGCCTATTGGATTACTCTAATTTAATAATATGAATGAAATTTAACTAAAAATATTTGGAGAGGTGAGAAATGAGAGTGTTTATTAGTTGGTCGGGTGACAAAAGCCGAGCCGTGGCGACCGTCTTGCGAAATTGGTTTCCCAGCGTCCTTCAGGCGGTTCGTCCATACTTCAGCCCAGATGATGTTTCAAAGGGCACGAGATGGTCCACGGAAATTTCTAAAGAGTTAGAAGCAAGCCGCGTAGGTCTCCTTATTGTTACGCCTGAAAATCAGGCGGCTCCTTGGCTTTTATTCGAAGCGGGAGCGCTAGCAAAAAATCTTGATCGAGCGAAAGTGTGCCCATTGCTGTTTGATGGGATGGCCCCAACGGATGTGGAAGGGCCGCTCGTGCAATTTCAAGCGGCTCAGTTCTCAAAAGAGGAAATGATCCGCGTCATCAAAATGATGAATGCTGAGCTCGCAGATTTGCAATTGCCACAAGATGTTCTCGATGGCGTATTCGAAATGTGGTGGCCCAAGCTCGAAGAGGAAGTCAACGCAAAGCTACAGAACTCAGGCCATCTGGGTAGCGAGGGGCAGCGCGCCGATCGGGATTTGCTTGAGGAGATTTTGGGGCTTACGCGCAGAATCGCAAGTGATCGGTTGAGGCGGGTAGATATCGAGCATCCTGCTTGGGATGACTTTCTTTTTGGCGTTTCGGAACTGATCCGTCTTGTGCAAGTCCGCCCGGAAGATCAGGAGATGTTAAGCGCCATTCAGCGCATTGGCGCTCCTCTAAATTACATCGCTCGACGCGAATCGCGGGTTGGCGGTCGACTTCGCCGCACAATATTGGAGATTGACCGGCTTATCGAAGGGGGTCCAAAAAGGAAGACCCGTAGAGAACCACCTGACGATGCAGTGCTCTGATTGGAGGCGAAGGACCCACGCCCATGACCACGGCACGCCACGACGCCTGGCAGGCGGGCGACAGCTACAACCAGTATATGGGTCGGTGGAGCCGCCAGATCGCGCCGCGCTTCCTCGACTGGCTCGCCGTCCCGGCCGAGCGCGACTGGCTGGAGGTCGGCTGCGGTACCGGCGCATTGTCGTCCACGATCCTGGCGCGCTGCGAGCCGCGCAGCCTGCTCTCCATCGATCCCTCGGAGGGTTTCCTCGCCACGGCGCGCACCAACGTCACGGATGCGCGCGTCACATTCCAGGTCGGTGACGTGCAGGCGCTGCCGGTCCCGGATGCGAGCCGGGATGTCGTCGCTTCCGCGCTGATGCTGAACTTCGTGCCGGATCGTCCCCGGGCGCTGGCGGAAATGAAGCGCGTCCTGCGTCCGGGCGGGCGTCTGGGATTCTATGTCTGGGACTATCCCGGCGAGGGAATGGAGTTCATGCGCGCCTTCTGGCGCGCGGCGTCGGAACTCGATCCGGCGGCGGCCGACCTCGCGGAGAACAAGCGCTTCCCCTTCTGCACCCAGGACGGCCTGCGCGCCCTCGTCGCCGATGCGGGGTTTGCCGCCGAGCTGACGGCCATCGAGGCGCCGACCGTGTTCAAAGATTTCGAGGACTACTGGCGGCCTTTCACCCTCGGCGCGGGCCCCGCGCCGGGCTATTGCGTGAGCCTCGCGCCTGAGGCGCGCGAGCGGCTGAAGGAGCGGTTGCGTGCGAGCCTGCCGGTTGCCGCCGACGGCGCGATCCACCTCAAGGCACGCGCCTGGGCTGTCCGCGCCAGTGTCGGCTAGTTGGACTGCCCCATGCGCCGATTGCGCGCCTCTCCTTCGCTGCCCGGCTTGCGGGCACGGGCCGCCTCTAGTATGCAGCCGATGGGGTTCACGGGCCGGAAGAGAGAGGCCCAACGGAGACACGTCCATGCCGAAGCAGTCGGATTCGCGCCGCAAGAAAACCCAGGCCAAGCAGCGCAAGGCGGAGAACGCCAGGAAGCGCGCCGCCAAGGTGGCGAAACGCGAGCGCAACGCCGCCGCGCAGTAGTGCGGCGTCGGTTTTCCAAGGCGCGCGCGTGGGCGGTGCGCGCCATGGTTGGTTAGCCGGGCCCCCATGCCCCAACACAGCGCAGGCCTGCTGATGTACCGGCGCCGCGCCAGCATCATCGAGGTGCTGCTGGTGCATCCCGGTGGGCCCTACTGGGCGAAGAAGGATGACGGCGCCTGGGGCATCCCCAAGGGCCTTACGGACCCCGGCGAGGACGGGCTCGCGGCGGCGCGCCGCGAATTTCTGGAGGAGACGGGCGTTGCGGCCGAGGGCGCCGCGGTGGCGCTCGGCGACTTCCGCCAGCCCTCGCGCAAGATCATCTCGGCCTGGGGCCTCGAGGGTGACCTCGACCCGTCAGCCCTGCGCAGCAACACCTTCGAGATGGAATGGCCGCCGCGCTCCGGACAGACGCAGGCTTTTCCCGAGATCGACCGTGCCGGGTGGTTCGCGCCCGAGGCCGCGGCGCGCAAGATGCTGCCGGGGCAGCGCCCCATCCTCGCGGCGCTGCTGGCCCATCTCGGGCTCCCGCCCGCCGGCTAGCCTACTCCGCAGCGTCGGGCAGCTTGTAGTCGGCGAAGGTGGCGCGCAGGTCCTTCTTGGAAATCTTGCCCGTCGCCGTCATGGGCAGCGTGTCGACGAACACCACGTCGTCGGGCAGCTGCCACTTGGCGAGCTTCTGCGCCAGCAGGGCGAGGATCTCCTCCTTCTTCGGATCGGCGCCCGGCGCCTTGACGGCAACGAGGATCGGCCGCTCGTTCCATTTCGGGTGCGGCACGCCGATGACGGCGCAGTTGGCGATGCCGGGATAGCCGATGGCCGCGTTCTCGACGTCGATGGAGCTGATCCACTCGCCGCCCGACTTGACGAGGTCCTTGGTGCGGTCGACCACCATCAGCCAGCCGTCCGGCGTGATCTTGGCCACGTCGCCGGTGGCGAACCAGCCGTCCTTGTCGATCTGCTTGCGGCTTGCCTCCGGGTTGTTGAAGTAGCCGTCCACGATGGCCGGGCCGCGCACGAACAGCTCGCCCGATGTCTCGCCATCGCGCGGGGCGATGTCGCCTTTCTCGTCGATGATCTTGAGATCGACGCCGAACATGCGTCGGCCCTGCCGCGCGGCGAGGTCAATGCGCTTTTCGACCGGCAGCGTGCGCTCGTCGGGGCGCAGGATCGTCAAGGTGCCGACGGGGCTCATCTCCGTCATGCCCCAGCCGTGCGTGACGGCGACATCCAGGTCGCGCTCGAAGGCCTCCATCATGGCGCGCGGCATGGCCGAGCCGCCGGTGAGCACCTGCGTCAGGTTCTTCGGCTTGCGGCCGCGCTTCTTGATCTCGTCGAGCAGACCGAGCCAGACGGTCGGCACGCCCCATGCGGCATCCACGCCCTCGCTGTCCATCAGCTCGAAGAGGTTCGGGCCGTCGAGCTTGGCGCCGGGCAGGATGAACGGACAGCCGCACATCGGCGTGATGTAGGGCAGGCCCCAGGCGTTGGCGTGGAAAAGCGGCACGACGGGAAGGATCTTGCGGCCGCGGGCGAAGGAGTGCGGCTGCGCGGCGATCACGAACAGCGTGTGCAGCAGCGTCGAGCGGTTGGAATAGAGCACGCCCTTGGGCTCGCCCGTGGTGCCCGACGTGTAGCAGAGCGCGGAGGCGGCGTTCTCGTCCATCTCCGGCCACGTGAACTCGGAGGGCATTTCCTCCAGCAGCGCCTCGTAGCAGAGCAGGCTCGGGATTTTCGTCTCCGCCGGCATATGCGCGCGGTCGGTCATCAGGCCGTAGGTGCGCACTGTCTTCCATGCAGGCGCTAGCTTCTCCACCAGCGGCAGGAACGTCAGGTCGAAGAAGAGGGCCGTGTCCTCCGCGTGGTTGGCGATGTAGGTCATCTGCTCGGGGAACAGGCGCGGATTGATAGTGTGGCAGACGGCGCCGATACCGGAAATGGCGTAATAGAGCTCGAAATGCCGGTAGCCGTTCCAGGCCAGCGTGGCCACTCGGTCGCCCGGCTTGATGCCGAGCCCGACCAGTGCGTTGGCGAGCCGGCCGATGCGCTCGCGGGCGGCCGCATAGCCGTAACGGTGAATGCCGCCTTCGACGGTCTGTGAGACCACCTCGACATCCGGAAAGACCTCGGCGGCATAGTCGATCACGCTCGAAATCAGGAGCGGACGGTCCATCATTTGGCCGCGCAGCATCAGCACTCTCCTCCCATACTGGTTTTGCGATAATCTAGCACACGGAACGAAGGGCGCGCCAAGCGTCCGAAGCAGGTCCCTTGCGGGCCAAGGTTAGCGAACAAAGGGAGGACTGCCGTGGTGAAGGTTGAGATCGAGCGTCAGGGCGACGTTGGCGTCGTCCGTTTTGCCAATCCTCCGGTTAACGCGCTCGGCCACGAGCTTCGCGTCGGGTTGCAGAAGGCGGTCCGGGAACTGGAGGCCGATGCGGGCATCCGGGCCATCGTCCTTGCCGGCACGGGCAAGGCGTTCAGCGCCGGGGCCGACATCACCGAGTTTCGCAGCGCACCGCAGCCGCCGCACCTGGGAGACCTCATCGCCGAGATCGAAGGGTCGAAAAAGCCGGTGGTCGCGGCCATCAACGGGCTCGCGCTGGGCGGCGGCCTCGAGGTGACGCTGGGCTGCCACTACCGCGTCGCGGCGGCGGACGTGCGCCAGCTCGGCCTGCCGGAGGTGCGTATCGGCATCATTCCGGGTGCAGGCGGAACGCAGCGTTTGCCGCGTGTCGTCGGGGCGGAGGCGGCGCTCGGCATGATCACGTCGGGTGCGCCCATCGATGCAGCCCGGGCAAAGGCCGCCGGTCTCGTCGATGCGGTGGCGGAGGGCGACGTGGTGGCGGCCGCCGTCGCCTTCGCGCGCGATCTGCTGGCGCAGGGCAAGGGCCCGCGGGGCACGATGGAGCGTACCATCGATGCGAAGTCGGTTCCGGCCGGCCTGTTCGACAAGGCGCGTGCTGCAGCCGCGCGCCATCCGAGCGGACCTGTGGCGGCCAAGGCCTGCATCGCGGCCGTGGAGGCGGCCGTGACCGGGTCCGATCCGCAGGCCGGCCTCGCGCGAGAGCGCGAGCTGTTCCAGGAGGCGGCGCGGACGCCCTATGCGCGCGCGCTCCAGTACGCATTTTTCGCCGAGCGCCAGGCGGCCAATATCCCGGGCGTCGGTGCGGGCGACAAGCCGCGCCCCGTCGAGACGGTGGGCGTGATCGGAGCCGGCACGATGGGCACCGGCATTACGATTGCCTGCCTCGGCGGCGGTCTGCCTGTGACGCTGGTGGAGACGACGCAGGAAGCGCTCGACAAGGGCGTGGCGCGCATCCGCGAGACGTTCGCGCACAACGTCAAGCGCGGCCGGCTGACGGAGGCGCAGGCCCAGTCGCGGATCGCGGCTCTGACGCCGACCTTGGCACTCGACGCGCTGAAGCCGGTCGACCTCATCATCGAGGCCGTGTTCGAGAACATGGCGCTGAAAAAGGAAATCTTCGCCAAGATCGACGCCATCGCCAAGGCCGGTGCGATCCTGGCGAGCAACACGTCGACGCTCGATGTCGACGAGATCGCCGATGCCACCAAGCGTCCGCAGGACGTCGTCGGCCTGCACTTCTTCAGCCCGGCGAACATCATGCGGCTGCTCGAGATCGTCCGCGCACGGCGCACGGCCAACGACGTGATGGCCGCGGCGATGGCGTTCGCGCGCCGCATCGGCAAGGTGGGCGTGGTCGCCGGCGTATGCGACGGCTTCATCGGCAACCGCATGCTCGCCGCCTACGGCGAGGAGGTGCAGGCCATGACGCTTGAAGGCGCCATGCCGCAGGAGATCGACGGCGCGCTCGAGGCGTGGGGCATGGCGATGGGGCCGATCGCCGTCAGCGACCTTGCCGGCCTCGATGTGGGCTACCGCATCCGCCAGGAACGCAAGCTGACCGGCGAGAAGGCGCAGCTCGCGCGCATTCCCGACAAGATCGTGGAGATGGGCCGGCTCGGCCAGAAGACCGGCGCCGGCTATTACAGGTACACGGCAGATCGCAAGCGCGAGGTCGACCCTGAGATCGAGGCCATGATCCGCGCCGAGGCGGCCGCCCTGCAGATCAAGCAGCGGACGATCCCCGCCGAGGAGATCGTGGAGCGGTGCCTGCTGCGGCTCGCCAACGAGGGCGCGCGCATCCTGGAGGAAGGCATAGCGCTGCGTTCGAGCGATATCGATACGATCTATCTCAACGGCTACGGCTTCCCTGCCTGGCGCGGCGGGCCCATGTGGCAGGCCGACGAGATGGGGCTGGCCAAGGTCGCGGAGAAGACGAAGGCTTATGCCGCAAAGTACGGCGCACGCTGGACCGTGGCGCCGCTGATCGAGCGGCTGGCGCGCGAAGGCGGCACGCTCGCCAAGTTCAGCAAATAGCCGCTGCGCGCGGCGTCGGCAGCAGGACCGGGGCGCGTGCGCTCCGGTCCGCTCATTTCGCAATGCCTCGTTTCGCAATGCAATGAGTACAAACGAAAAGAGCAAGGCCCTGGGCCTTGCTCGCAAAGGTCGTTACGCTTGCCGACTGTCTCCCTTTTCCGTCCGGCTGTTGGTGCCGGCGGCCCGCCTTCTGTTCCCTTGCTCGGAAACTTGAAGGGGTACGGAATTGCTCCCCAGACTTGGGCTTGCGACCCATTTTGTTGTGCGGGGGCACCATAGCCAAGGCGCGGCGATCTGTCACTCCGGAAGTGTCGACTGCAGAGCTGTTGTGCGAAGTGCTCAACGATTGGGCGCAAAAATCAGCGGGATACCCCGGAAAACAGCGGCTCGCATTGCCAGTGTCCGCTGAAACGCTTAAGACCGCAGACCGCACCCTGTGACGGGTTCGGGGCGGGAATCGTGTACACGCATCGCGTGCAGGCACCGGCACGCCCATCCGAGGCAGACCGTTGCCGGGCGCGCCACCCACCGGAGAGCGACAGGTCCTTTCATGCTGCTATCTCGCTTTTTCCTGCCGGTTCTGCGCGAAACGCCCAAAGAAGCCGAGATCGTTTCCCATAAGCTCATGTTGCGCGCGGGCATGATCCGGCAGGCCAGCGCCGGCATCTACAGCTGGCTGCCGCTGGGCCTGCGCGTCCTCAGGAAGATCGAGCAGATCGTGCGCGAGGAGCAGGACCGGGCGGGCGCTGTCGAGCTTCTCATGCCGACGATCCAGTCGGCCGACCTGTGGCGCCAGTCTGGTCGCTACGACGACTACGGCAAGGAGATGCTGCGCATCCTCGACCGGCACGAGCGCGAGATGCTCTACGGGCCGACCAACGAGGAGCTGATCACGGAAATCTTCCGCGACGGCGTGCGTTCCTACAAGGACCTGCCGAAGAACCTTTATCACATCCAGTGGAAGTTCCGGGACGAAGTGCGTCCGCGCTTCGGCGTCATGCGGGGCCGCGAGTTCCTGATGAAGGACGCCTATTCCTTCGACCTCACGCCGGAGGATGGCAGACGGGCCTACAACAGGATGTTCGTCGCCTACCTGCGAACGTTCGCCCGCATGGGGCTCAAGTCCATTCCCATGGCAGCCGATACGGGCCCCATCGGCGGCGACCTCAGCCACGAGTTCATCATCCTCGCCGACACCGGTGAGAGCCAGGTTTATTGCCATTCCGATCTCGTCGCGATGGAGGCGCCGCGGGCCGACGTCGATTTCGACAGCGACCTTGGCCCGCTGCTCTCCCGCTGGACGGCTCCCTACGCGGCGACCGACGAGAAGCACGATGCGGCCAAGTTCGAGGCCGCCGTGCCGGCCGACAAGCGCATTTCCGCGCGTGGCATCGAGGTCGGTCACATCTTCTTCTTCGGCACCAAATACTCCGCGCCGATGGGCTGCCGGGTGCAGGGTCCCGATGGCGCCATGATTGCGCTGCAGATGGGTTCCTACGGCATCGGCGTGTCGCGGCTTGTCGGCGCCGTCATCGAAGCGAGCCATGATGACGCCGGCATCGTCTGGCCGGTTCCTCTGGCGCCCTTCGAGCTGGGCTTGATCAATCTCAGAGCCGGCGACAAGGCGACGGATGCCGCCTGCGCCGATCTCTATGCCCGGCTTGGATCGGCAGGGATCAGCGTGCTGCTCGACGATACGGGCGAGGGAGCCGGCGGGAAGTTCGCAACCATGGACCTGATCGGATTGCCGTTCCAGATGATCGTCGGTCCGCGCGGGCTGAAGTCGGGCGAGGTCGAAGTGAAGGACCGCGGGACGGGCGAACGCTCCTCGCTCAGCCTCGATGCCGCCGTCAACCATGTCGTCGCAGCCATTACGTCCCGCCGCGTCCTTGCCTGAAGCGACCAAGGGGAATCGCGCATGGCCGTCGCTAAAGACACCAAGCCTTTTTCGGCGTTCGAATGGATGCTGGCGGCGCGCTATCTGAGGGCGCGGCGCAAGGAAGGCTTCATCTCGGTCATCGCCGGGTTCTCGTTCCTCGGCATCCTGCTCGGCGTCGCGACGCTGATCATCGTCATGTCGGTGATGAACGGCTTCCGCAAGGAACTCTTCAATAAGATCCTCGGCATCAACGGGCATATCGTCGTCAACAAGATCGGCGATGATCCCTTTGCCGACTATCAGGACGTGGCAAAACGCATCGTGCGCGTGCCGGGCATCCAGGCGGCGCTGCCGCTCATCGAAGGCCAGGTGATGGCGTCGACGCCCGTGCAGGCGCTGGGCGGGCTCGTGCGCGGCATGACGGAGCAGGGGCTCAAGGACCTGCACCTTGTCAGCGACAACGTCCGTTTCGGCACGCTCGACGGGTTCGACGGGCAGGAGGGCATCGCCATCGGCATGCGGCTTGCCAACGCGTTGCGCGTCAATGTCGGCGATGCCATCACGCTCGTGTCGCCGCGCGGCGCGACAACGCCCTTCGGCACGGCGCCGCGAATAAAGCGCTATCCGATCGCGGCGATCTTCGAGCTCGGCATGTCGGAGTATGACCGGACGATGATCTTCATGCCGCTCGGCGAGGCGCAGAGGTTTTTCTCGCGCGGCAGCGGCATAGATGCCATCGAGATCATGGTGGCCGACCCGGAGCAGGTCACGAGCTACGTGGCCGAGCTGCGCAAGCTTGGCGATTCGAGCCTCTACTTCTCCGACTGGCGACAGCGCAACGAGAGCTTCTTCACCGTCCTCCAGGTCGAGCGGAACATGATGTTCATCATCCTGTCGCTCATCGTCCTGGTGGCGGCCTTCAACATCATCTCGGGTTTGATGATGCTGGTGAAGGACAAGGGGCGCGACATCGGCATCCTGCGCACGATGGGCGCGACCAAGGGCGCCATCATGCGCGTCTTCCTGATCACGGGCGCATCCATCGGCGTCGTCGGCACGCTGGGCGGGTTCCTGCTCGGCGTCGTCTTCTGCTGGAAGATCGACGAGATTCGCCAGTTCGTGTCCTGGCTCACCAACACCCGCCTGTTCAACCCCGAGATCTACTACCTGACGCGCCTGCCGGCCGATGTGAACATGACGGAGATCGGCGTCATCGTCGTGATGGCGCTCACGCTGTCGGTGCTGGCGACGCTCTATCCGTCGTGGCGCGCCTCGCGCCTCGATCCCGTCGAGGCGCTGAGATACGAGTGACTGCCGTGCAGGACATGTCGTCGATACGGGTGCTGGAATTGCGCGATCTGCGCCGCTCGTTCCACCAGGGCGGGCGGGAGATCAACGTGCTCGCCGGCGCTTCCGCCATTCTCGACGGCGGTCAGGCCGTGGCGCTGGTCGGCCCGTCGGGCGCCGGCAAGTCCACGCTGCTGCACATCGCCGGGCTGCTCGAGACGCCCGATCATGGCGCCGTCATCGTCGCGGGGCGCGACTGCTCCCGGATGAGCGATGATGCGCGCACGCGGGTCCGCCGCGCCGAGATGGGATTCGTCTACCAGTTCCACCAGCTCCTGCCCGAGTTCTCCGCGCTGGAGAACGTGGCGATGCCGCTGCTGATCCAGGGCGTCGCGCGCCGGGAAGCCGAGGCGAGGGCAGCCGAGATGCTGTCGATGCTGGGTCTGGCTGCGCGCCTCGAGCATCGTCCGGCGCAGATGTCGGGCGGCGAGCAGCAGCGTACGGCCATCGCCCGCGCGACCGTCACGCGCCCGCGGCTCCTGCTGGCGGACGAGCCGACGGGCAACCTCGATCCCAAGACCTCGGACCATGTCTTCCACGAGCTGATGGAGCTGATCAGGGTTACCGGCGTCGCAGCGCTGATCGCGACGCACAACATGCAGCTCGCCCGCTCGATGGACCGCGTCCTCGTGCTCGAAAACGGCCTTCTGAACGAGATCGCCCCCCAGCGCGTCGCCTGAGCCCGGCGCGGCACGAAAAATCGCTCCTGCGAGCGGTCAAACCCCTTTACTCGGAGCCCCGGGGACCCTATTTGGGGTGTCCGCATGCCTAGTGGCGGCTTCTGCCCGTTCGCGCAGCGCCTGGTCCAACCCGACAGGTGGGGGTCCCATGAGATGGATAGGTTTTCTTCCGCACAAGCTCTGATCGCCGCACGCAAGCCTGACCGGCCGGTTTTCGGGCTGCGCCCGCATGCCGCCGGGCGCGCCGCGCGCTGGTTCATGACCAACTTTCCCGGCGACGTAGCATACGCCTACAAGGCCAACAGCTCCGTGTTCCTGCTCGGCGCACTCTACGGTGCGGGCATCCGGCATTTCGACGTCGCGTCGATCCCCGAGATCGAGGACGCTGCGACCATTCCGGGCGCGACGCTGCATTTCATGCATCCGGTCAAGTCGCGCACCGCCATCCGGCGCGCGTTCGCCGAGTTCGGCGTGCGCAGTTTCGCGCTCGACAGCGAGGATGAGCTCAAGAAAATCCTCGAGGAGACCGGCGGGTGCCGCGATCTGACGCTGTGGGTGCGCATCGCAGTGGCTGCCAAGAACAGCAAGATCCCGCTGGAGCGCAAGTTCGGCATACAGGGCGCGCGCGCCGCGCGACTGCTGGTCAAGGTGCGCCAGGCCGCACGCGAGCTCGGCATCACGTTCCACGTCGGCTCGCAGACCGCGACGCCCGATGCTTTCGTGAGCGCGCTCGACGAGGTGCACCGCCTGATCGTCAAGGCCGGCGTCGTCGTTGACCGGATCGACGTCGGGGGCGGGTTTCCCTCCGTCTATGCCGATGCGCCGCCGGCGCCGCTGCCGGACTTCATCGCTGCGATCCGGGCCGGGCTGGACCAGATGCCGGTCGGCGACCGCTGCCGCATCATGTGCGAGCCGGGCCGTGCGCTGGTGGCGGAGGCCGAGTCGCTCATCGTGCGCGTCGATGCCCGCCGCGGCGACGAGCTGTTCATCAACGACGGCGCCTATGGCACGCTGTTCGATGCCGCGCACCTGGGCTTCGTGTTCCCGACGCGGCTTGTCAGTCGTGACGCCGCGGAAGCGGAGCCTCTGGTTCCGTTCTCTTTCTGGGGGCCGACCTGCGACTCGATCGATCAGATGAAAGGGCCATTCCTGCTGCCGTCCTCGGTGCGGGAAGGTGATTACATCGAGATCTGCAACACGGGGGCCTACGGCCGCGCCATCGCGGGCCGCTTCAACGGCTATGGCAGCTATGACGAGGCGATCCTGCTCGATGAACCGATGCTGAGCATGTACGGCGACGCCGAGATGGCCGACACGGGGTCCGAAAAGGTCAACGCGTGAGCGCACGCGGGCCCCAATTCGACTATTTGCCCGCCGACGAGAGCTTTCTCGATCCGGTGCGGCTCGATGCCGGACGGCCCGGGGAGGCGCGCGCCGTCGTCATTCCGTTCGGCCTCGAGGCGTCGGTGAGTTATGGCGGCGGGACCGCGGCGGGGCCCGCCGCGATCCTGCGCGCCAGCCAGCAGCTCGAGTTGTTCGACGAGGAGCTGTGGCGCGAACCCTATCTCGATTACGGCGTCGCCGCGCTGCGCGAGCCGAAAATCGCCGCCAGCGTGCCGGCAGCGCTCGATCAGCTCGAGGCCCTGGTCGGAGCAGTGCTCGACGCGGGCAGGTTTCCTTTCGTGCTGGGCGGCGAGCATTCGGTGACGGCCGGTGCCATCCGGCCCTTCGCCGCGCGCCACAAGGACCTCGTCGTTTTGCAGTTCGATGCCCATGCCGACCTGCGCGACGGCTACCTCGGCGAGCACCACTCGCACGCCGCCGCGATGCGCCGCGTCCTCGACCACGAGAACGTCTCGCTGGTTTCGGTCGGCATTCGCGCGGTCTCTTCCGGGGAGATCGAGTTCTTCGAGCGCAACCGTGATCGCATCCGGATATTCTGGGGCAAGGATCAGGCAGGCTGGAACATCGAGGACATCGTCGCTCCACTTGCGGGACGCCCCGTTTACGTGACCTTCGACATCGACGCGCTCGACGCGTCCGTCATGCCGGCTACGGGAACGCCGACGCCCGGCGGCCTGTCCTATCTGCAGGCGCTGGCCATTCTGCGCCGCGCCGCCGAGGTCGCCACGATCGTCGGCGGCGATCTCGTCGAGCTGGCGCCGGTGCAGCAGCTCCACGCCTGCGACTACACGGCGGCGGCGCTCGCCTACAAGATGCTGTCCTACGCGCTGAGCGGTACGAAGCCCCGGCAGTGACGGTGTCTGACCGTTGACCTAGCGTCCCAGGCTGCGCCGCAGTCCGCGCACGGCTTCGGGGTGGTTGTGCAGCCGCCAGCGTGCGAGGAGGCCGGCGGCGACGATCAGGCACCCGTTCATCGTCAGCGTCGCCGTGAGCCCCAGGTGCTCCGCCACCGTGCCTGCCAGCAGGCCGCCGATTGGTGCCGTGCCGGCAAACGACATGCTGTAGAGCGCGATGGCGCGGCCACGCCACGCATCGGGCACCGAAAGCTGCAGCATGGCGTTGGTCGCGTTGACCGACAGCAGGATGCAGGCAGCCATTGTCGCAACGAGCAGGATCGACAGCGGCAGGATGCGCGACCACGAGAATGCCACCAGCGCGAGGCCGACGCCCAGCGGTGCCGCCGTGAGAACGCGAAGCTGGCGGCCGTAGGACGGCTGCAGCGAAAGATAGGTGGCTGCCGCCAGCGCGCCGACGCCTGCCGCGCTCATCAGGGTGCCCATGGTCCATGAGGAGCCGTCGAAGAAGCGGGCGGCAATGGAGGGCATCAGATGCACGTAGGGCGTCGCGAAAAGCCCGACGGCGACGACGGTCGGGAGCAGGTAGCGCACGGCTGGAAAGGTGGCGAGCACCGCAAAGCTCTCGCGAAAGCCCCGCGGCCCCGGCAGGGTGGTCGCGGCCGCCGTGTGGCGCGGCAGCCGCATCGCGAGCAGGGCGCCGATTATGGCCCCGAAGCTCACCGCATTGATCAGGAAGCACCACGCCTCGGAGACGTAGATCAGCAGCAGGCCGGCAAGGGCGGGTCCGAGCATGCGCCCGACGTTGAAGACCATGGCGCTGACGGCAACGGCGCTCGCAACGAGCGCCTTGTCCTCGACGATGTCCTTGAAGAGCGTCTGGCGCACCGGCATCTCGAAGGCGTTCGCGATGCCGATCAGGGTGGCAAGCGCCAGATAGACCCGGATATCCGTGACGCCGGAAAGCGCGACCGCGGCCAGCAGCGAGGCGAGCCCCGCCAGGATGACATCCACGCCTATGAGAAGCGGCAATCTCGGCAAGCGATCCGCCGCGGCTCCCGTCACCGGGCCCAGGAGGAGGTAGAAAATATTGAGCAAGAATCCCGTCAGGCCGAGGAAGAAGATCGACCCCGTCAGCCGGTAAACCAGCCAGGACAAGGCCACCTGCTGGAACCAGCCGCCCAGAACCGAGATGGTGTGGCCCGCGACGTAGAGCCGGAACCGCGGCTTCGACAGGGCCGGCGGCAGCCAGAGATGCCAGTCCGCCACGATACGTTTCCCCAACCAGAGACGCCGGAATCGGCCCGCGACGCTAGTCCTTCGACAGGCCGCCGGCAAGCTGACGCCGTCGCCGGAGAGGTTTAGCATCACGTCGGGGCACCATGGATTTGGGGCACCATGGATTTGCAACCTGACGGTGGGCGCTCGCCGTGCAACTGGCGAAACGATTGCTCGTCATCTATCTGAAGATCGGCACAGTGCTGGCTGTTGTCGTGTGGGGAAGCTTTGCCTGGCCGCTTCTCGTCGAAGCCAGCGCGCCGCTGGGTCAGCGCCTGAGCGCGCTGCTGCTCCTTCAGCCGGCAGCTCTTCTGTCGGCGGCGCTGCGGCTCGTGCTGTGGGCGCCGTCGCTGGCGGCTTGGCTTGTCGCGCCGGGGGCGTATCCCTTCAGCTTATGGCTCGCTCCGGGGTTGGCGGTGGGACCGGCTTCGCGCTTCTACCTGCACTGAGGCCCGCGCGGACACGCGCGGCGACGGCGCAGCGCGGGATGAGCGCGAGCAGGACTGTGAGGGGGAAGAGTAATGGTGGGCGCGACAGGGATTGAACCTGTGACCCCTCCCGTGTGAAGGGAGTGCTCTCCCGCTGAGCTACGCGCCCCCGGCCGCAGTGTCCTAGACGCGCTCTCGCGCCGGGTCAAGGTTGGGAACACGCTGGGGGGCCGGGGCGTTTGTCACGCGATGGGGCAGCTACGGAGTTTGTGGCCCCCGACAGGGTCAGGGCGCCATTGGGGCTGTGGGACCGCACCTCGTGACGTCCGCGGACAAGGAGCAGGGCATGTGGCCACGGCGTCAAGGCAAGCTGAAGACAACTGAAACGGAACGCGTTCGCCAGGGGACCGGTCCCCTGGACAACCTCGTTGTGCTGGTTGTTTCCCTTGCCCTGCTGGCGGTGATCGGAGCCGGTGTCCTTTACTACTTCATCTTCCACGTCAGCCCGGCCTAGGCTGGCGGCCGTCAGCCCGTCAGTCGCGAAAAGCGACCGGTCAGGGGATAGGCCGGGTCGTTATAGCCCGGGGTGGAGGCATGGCCCGGGGTCACGAGGCTGTCGACGATGTCCTCGTCCTCCTTTGTCCAAGCATAGCTGAGCGCCGGCAGGTAGCTTTCCCACTGCTCGAAGGTGCGCGGGCCGGCAATCGTCGAGCTCACGGTCCGGTTGTTCAGCACCCAGGCGACCGCCCACGGCACAAGCCCGATACCGCGCGCGTCGACATGCGCCTTGAGCTTTCCCGCAATCTCCAGGCTCTCCGGACGCCACTCCGTTTCGAGCATGCGCTTGTCCTGCCTGCCGGCCCGGCTTCCTGTCAGGGGCGTTGCGTTGAGAGAATATTTTCCTGAAAGAACGCCCCTGGCGATGGGGCTGTAAGGAACAACGCCAATGCCGTAGTGCGCCGCAGCCGGCAACAATTCCACCTCGGGCTGCCGGTTGAGAAGATTGTAGTAAGGCTGCAGGGCCGCCGGGCGGGGGACGTTCATCTGGCGGCACAGATCGCACACGAGCGCGATTTGCCATCCCCGGACGTTCGACAGACCCCACTCGCGAATCTTCCCCTGCGCGATGAAGTTGCCGAACGTGGCGACGAGGTTCTCCCACGGAGTTTCCTCATCCACCCTATGCACATAGTAGAGGTCGACATGGTCGGTCTTGAGCCGCTTCAGGCTGGCATCGAGGGCGGAGACCAGGTGGACGCGGGACAGCCTCCTGTCGTTTATGCCGGGCCCCATCGGATTGTAGACCTTGGTGGCGACAATCCAGCGGTTTCGCGTTTCCGCGATGGTCCGGCCGACCGTCTCCTCGGACCGTCCCTCGGTATAAGCATTCGCAGTATCGATGAAATTTACGCCGTGATCGAAGGCATGATCGACGATCCTGCGGGCTTCGGAGTCGCTTGTCGGTCCCCCGAACATCATTGTTCCAAGGCACAGTTCCGATACCTTCGCCCCGCTTCGACCGAGCGCGCGATAGCGCATTTTCGACATGGTCCCTCCGGGTGCCGTTTCGCGACACAACCTGCGTCCTCAGTTGTTGCAAGTCCACATCAAATATGAGGACCGGCGCGGGGCCCCGATGCACAGGCGGAGCGCGCGTGCTAATGTTGGTAAGATGTGCAGCGGATTTTGTGGGGCAATGCATGCGGCACATGAGAACGTTGACCGCCTTCGTCGTCATGGCGGTGGTTTCGCCAGGCGTGGTCCTCGCTGAAGGGACGCGCGAGTGCGATGCGGAGGAACCGGCTAAGGTCGTCCGCGGCTGCACGGCGGTGATCGGTAGCAAAGGGCTGAGCGAGGAGGCCCGCGCTCTGGCGCGATCCAAGCGCGCCAAGGCCTACCAGGCGCTCGGCAAGCATGAATCGGCGCTCGCCGATATCAACGAAGCGATCCGCAGCGCGCCGCGCAACGCCGGATTCTACCTTGTCCGTGCAGTCTCCCACCGCGCCACCGGCGACGACGAGCGGGCGATGGCCGATTGCAACAAGTCGATCACGCTCGATCCGCGCTTCGCGCCGGCCTACGCCGAGCGCGCGCTCGTTTTCCGTGATACGGCTCAGGCGGAGCGTGCCATCGAGGATTTCGGTCGGGCGATTGCGCTCGACTCGCAGCTTGGCGCCGCCTTTCAGGGCCGCGGCGATGCCTACCGTTCGGTCGGCAATCCTGATCAGGCGATTGCCGACTATACGCAGGCCATACGCCTCGATCCGAAAAAGGCGTCCTACTACGTCGGCCGTGCCACGGCTCTGTCCGACAAGAAGCAGTATGAGGCTGCTCTTGCCGACTACGACAAGGCGCTGGCGCTCGACAGCAAGATCCTGACGGCGCTCATAGGCCGCGCGAAGACCCGCGCCGCTGTACGCAATTTCGATGGATCGCTGGCCGACTACACGACCGCCATCACGCTGGGGCCGGAGCTTGCCGCGGTCTATCTCGACCGAGGCCGCGTCTACAAGGACATGGGAAACAAGGACAAGGCGATTGCCGACTTCACGACGGCCATCAAGCTCAGCCCGAAAAGCCCGAGCGCCTACAACGAGCGGGCATTGGTCTATGCCGACCGCAACGAGCACGAGAAAGCGATCGCGGACTTCTCGGCTTTAATTCGTCTCAACCCGCGCAACGTGGTGGCGCTCAACGGCCGCGCATGGTCGCAATTCAAGGCCGGGCACGCGGCGGCCGGTTTGCCCGACGCGGAGCAGGCGCTGGAATTGCGCCCCGATCATCCGGCTGCTCTGGACACGCGCGGACACATCTTCGAGGCAATGGGCCGGTCCCAGGAAGCGATCGCCGATTTCCGCCGCGCGCTGGCGAATGATCCGAGCCTTGAAGGAAGCCGTGACGCTCTCAAGCGGCTGGGAGCGGAGCCATAAGGCCGGGATCAGGCTGAACGCTTGAGAACGAAGCGGTAGACGCCGTCGCCTTCCGATTGCTCGACCAGGGTGTTGCCTGTGGTCTTGCAGAACGCCTGGAAGTCGGCGACCGCGCCGGGGTCCGTCGCAAGTACCTCGAGGGTGCTGCCGGGGGGCAGCTCGGAGAGGGCCTTTTTCGCCTTCAGGATCGGCAGCGGGCAATTGAGCCCCTTGGTGTCGAGAGTCTTGTCCGCCATGTCAGCCCCCAAAATCCGCTTCCAGCGGGATGCGCCGGGTCATATCAATACTTTCGAATAGAATGGTACAACGGTCAACGCAACTGGCAAGCCGCACCGCATGCGCCGTGCCGCCTTCCTCTCACATCCGGTATTCCAGCGCCCGGGCTTCGGCCGGCACCATCCGTTGTCGAGCCGCAGCCACGCCGCCGTGATCGACCTGGCCTGCGCGGTGGGCGCCTTGGAGCGCGAGGCGATAGTTCGCTGTCCGCTTGCGGACGTGCCGGAGCTGCTGCGCTTCCATGATGAAGGCTACGTGCGCACGCTCGCCGAGGCTGCGGCCGCGCGAAGCATAAGTCCGGAGCAGCGTTTGGCGACGGGGCTCGGCTCCATGGAGTGCCCGCTGTTCGAGGGGTTGTGGGACAGGGCACGGGCAACCGTTGGCGGGTCGATACTCGCCGCGCGGATCGCGCTCGAGGGAGCGATCGCGTTCCATCCCGCCGGAGGCACGCACCATGGCCGGCCCGGCCGTGCCGCCGGCTTCTGCTATCTCAACGATCCGGTGTTCGCGCTCCTGACGCTGCTCGATGCCGGCCTGCAGCGGGTGCTCTATGTCGATCTCGACGCGCATCACGGCGATGGCGTGGAGGATGCCTTTGCCGGTGACCCGCGCGTTCTGACGATTTCGGTCCACGAGGCCGGCCGCTGGCCCGGCACCGGCGCGCTCACAGATCGTCGCGAGGGTCGCGCACGCAATTTGCCTGTTCCGCCACGCCTCAACGACACCGAGTTCGGAAGGCTGGTTGATGGCGCCGTGCTTCCGCTCGCGCAGCGCTTTGCGCCTCAGGCCGTCGTCATCACGTGCGGCTGCGACAGTCTCGCCGGCGACCCTCTGTCCACCATGGCGCTGTCCAACACGGCGCTGTGGGATGCCGTCATGGGCCTCGTATCGCTTTCGCCCCGGGCAGTCGTGCTCGGCGGGGGCGGCTATAACCCCTGGACTGCGGCACGTGCCTGGGCCGGGCTGTGGTGCCGGCTTTCGGGCGTCGCGATTCCCGAGCACTTACCCGCAGAAGCGGTGACCGCGCTGGCGGCGCTCGATTGTGACCTTATCGACACAGAAGACCGCCAACCTGCCTGGCTCACGCATTTGGCCGACGAACCGAATGCCGGGCCGGTGCGTCCCGAGATCGATGCCATCGTGCAGGCGGTCATTTCCTGATGCGAAGCCAGGCTTGCCTCGATCCCGGCGGCACGCCACCATGCGCTGGCGTGCGAATCCGGCCATGCTCGCGCAGGTGGGGCTGCACCGCGATGTCGGTCGACCACCGGGGAGGATAAAGAGCAATGACCGGGCAGGACGCGCCAGAGCGGGCGCACGCGGTGACTTTCGGCTTGGAGCGTCTCGGCCTGGTTTCCCTTTCGGCTCCGATCGTCGCGCTCGCGGTCATTGCCGTTCTGTCGGTCGCCGCCGCCTTCGGGCTGGCGCGCCTCAAGGTCGATGACTCGCTTTCGGAACTCTTCCGCACCAACACGCTGGAATTCCGCCGCTACGAGGAGATCGATCACCGCTTTCCGTCCAGCGAGTACGACGTTTTGCTGGTGGTGGAAGGTAAGGACCTCCTGAAGCGGCCACAGCTCGACGCCTTTGCCCGCACCATGACGGACCTGCAGCTTGCCGATGGCGTCGCAGGGCTTGTCTCGATGCTCTCGGCGCGCGGCAAGCCCGACGCGACGGGATATGCGGCGCCGATCATGCCCGATCCGCTGCCGGAGGGCGCGGAGTTCGATGCCGCGGTGAAGGCGATGCGCGACAACGATATCGTCGCCGGCAAATTCCTGTCTCCCGACGGCACGCTGGCGCTGGCCGTGCTGTCGCTCGACCGCGATGTGGTGCGTGACGAGGGCGCAAAGGCCGTCATTGGCGCCATCCGCACCGCAGCGGAAAAGGATCTCGCGCCTGTCGGCCTCAAGGCGCAGCTGACCGGCGCGCCGGTCATGCAACTCGAAATCCGCAACGCGGTGGAGCGCGACCAGCTCGTCTACAACGGTCTCGGGCTGGTGTTCGGCGCAGCCATCGCCATCGTGTTCTTCCGCCGCCTCTCGCTCATGCTCATCGCGGCGCTGCCTCCGATCCTGGCGGTGGTGTGGTCGCTGGGACTGCTCGGCTGGATCGGGTTCCGTCTCAACCTGTTCCTCAACGTCATGACGCCGCTGGTCATGGTGATGGGTTTTGCCGACAGCATGCAGATGACGTACGCCATCCGCGACCGGCTGCGGGAAGGCGACAGCAAACGCGAGGCCCTGGCGTTTGCGCTGCGCGTCGTTGGACCTGCCTGCGTGCTCGCGCATGGCACGGCTTTGCTGTCGTTCATCGCGCTGCTGTTCTCCGATTCAGGTCTGATCCGCACCTTCGGTCAGGCCGGAGCGCTTGCTGTCCTGGTCTCATACGTCGCCGTGATCGGGGTCCTGCCGTTGCTCGGCTTGGCGCTCATTCGCCACGAGGACACGCTGTCGCGGGCGGCGGCGCCGGCCGACAGGGCCATGCACGCGCTGGCCGAGTTCGTCGGCTGGGTCGTGGACCGCGTGGTGCACCGCCCCGTGCTTTATTCCATCCTGGGCGTTGTGCTGGCCGCGGGGTTCACGGTGGCGCATTTCTCGCTCGAGCCGCGTTATCGCCTGGCCGATCAGGTGCCCGATCGCGAGCAGGCGCTCAAGGCGACGGACCGTCTCGACCAGAAGCTGACCGGCGCCAATCCGGTGCATGTCATGATCAAGTGGGGCGATGCGGGCCAGACCGACGGCGCCGACAAGCTCTTCACGCCGGCCACGCTCGATGTCATCGCTGAAACGCAGCAGGTGCTGGAGAAGGTGGCGGGGCTCGGCAACGTGTGGTCGCTCGAATCCCTGCGCCGCTGGCTGAAGGAGGCGGGCGACGACCGGATCGAGACGGTCAAGAAGTACGTGAACCTGCTGCCGGAGCACCTTGTCCGGCGCTTCATCGCCAAGGAGGAGAATGCGGTTCTCGTCACCGGGCGGCTGCCGGATATCGATGCGAGCCAGATCCTCCCGGTGATCGAGAAAATCGACAAGGCCCTCGACCCTGTCCGCGCCGCGCATCCCGGCTATCAGATCTTCGTCACCGGACTGCCCGCGATCGCTGCGCGCAACAGCGCACGCCTGATCGAGCAGCTCGATCACGCGCTCGCCATCGAGGTGATCCTGGTGGCGATCCTGCTCGGCGTCGCCTTCCGGTCGGTCTTCGTGGGGCTCATCAGCGTGCTGCCGGGCATGTTCCCCGTCGTCGCCGCCGGCGCGGGGCTCGCACTGCTCGGCCGCGGGCTCGAGTTCTCGAGCGTCGTCGCGCTGATCGTCATCTTCGGGCTCGGCATCGACTCGCTGATCCATTTCCTCAATCGCCTGCGACGGCAGGAAAAGCCGGACGAAGACCCCGTGCACGCCATCCGCGAGGCGCGCGTCCTGGTCGGCCCCGCCATCATCCTGACGACCATCGTGCTCGCCTTCGGGCTCGGCGTGACGGTGTTCTCCGACCTGCCGTCGCTGCGGCTGTTCGGCGGCGTGTGCGCGATGACGCTGCTGGCGTCGCTGATCGGCGATCTCGTCTTTCTGCCCGCCACGGTCGCGCTAGCGCGGCGCATATGGCCCATCCGCCACGGGATTTGAGCCCTCGGCGCGGGGGACCCTTTTCAAATATTCAAGTTTGCGAATATGATCCTTCGCATGAGCTGGATGGACCGGATTGCCGGGATTGAAGCGCTCGAGGACGGCGGGTTCGACGCGCGCCTCGTCTCGGAGATGGAAGGTGCAGCCGAAGCGACGGGCGCGGTCGGCCGCACCATCCGGTTCTCGACACCGACGTTCCGGTCCTATGCCTCATCCGAGCTCAAGGGCTGCTCCAAGAATTCATTCCCGGCG
>JBFWWW010000011.1:0-40682 GCA_050245975.1 Hyphomicrobiaceae bacterium | reverse complement strand
AGCGGCCTCGACGATCCTGGCCGCCATTGCGGTGTTCGGGCTGGCCATCTTCGTACCCGGCATTGCGGCGGGGCTCATCACCGGCGCGCCGCAGCTGGGTGCTGGTGCGGCAGTGGCGACTACGGCTGCCGCAGCGGGGACGGCTGTTGTCGGCGGCATGCTTGCGACTGGTGCGGCGCGTCTCGCCGGCCGTGCCGCGGGCGGCGCTATCAAGGCGGCCGCATCGCTCACCGGCACCGTCGGGGCCGCCTATCAAGCAGGCGGCATGCGCGGCGTTGCCCGCGCCACCATGACCGCTCCTGCCTCGCGCGCTGTCGCATCGAGCACGGCACCCGTCCGCGACGCCTTCCGCGAAGGCGCGGCGCAGGGCTATCGCGACGCCCAGCCCTCCTCGGGCTCCGATCCCAGCCCCCCGGGTCCAGGCCCCGCAGGAGGCGGTGCTGCAGGATCACCTCCCGCGTGGGCCCAGCGCTTGGCCCGCCGACAGCGCATGACCCAGGCCGGCCTGATCGCGGCGCAAGGGGTGCGCGAGGGCGACCGTCCCGCGCTCTCGCCCGGGCCCGACCTCAAGGACAAGAGCTGAGGAGCCGACGCCATGGCCTTCAAACGCTCGACTTTGCGCTACGGCGAGACGCCCGAGCCGGTGACGCCCTACCAGAAGGCGGCCCAGGCCTGGGACGAACGCATCGGCTCCGCGCGCGTGCAGGCCCACAACTGGCGGCTGATGGCGCTGGGCTCGCTCGTGCTCTCGCTGATCCTCGCCGCGGTTCTGCTCTGGTTGGGACGCTCCGGCACCGCCGTTCCCTACGTGATCGAGATCGACCCTCGCGGCGGCGCGCGCGCCGTCGGACCGGCGACCGAGACCTACCGGCCGAGCGACGCCCAGATCGCCTTCCACCTCGCCCGATTCATCGAGAATGTGCGCTCGCTCTCCATCGACCCCGTCGTCGTGCGCCAGAGCTGGCTCAAGGCCTACGACTTCGTCACCGACAGGGCGGCGGTGACGCTCAACGAGCATGCACGCGAGAAGGACCCATTTGCCAAGGTGGGACGCGAGTCCGTCGCCATCGAGGTCACGAGCGTGGTGCGGGCGTCGGACGCCTCCTTCCAGGTGCGCTGGCTGGAACGGACCTTCGAGGGCGGAGCGCTCAAGGACACCAAGCGGCTCACCGGCCTGTTCTCCATCGTCATCACCCCGCCGAGGACCGTGGACGCCGTGCGCAAGAACCCGCTCGGCATCTACGTGCACGCCTTCAACTGGTCGCAGGACGTCACCGCTGGAGAGCAGAAATGAGTCCGTCCTTCGCTGCTGCGCTCGGGTTGACGCTGGCTGTCGCGGTCACGGCTTGCGCCACACGGGTGAGCGTGCCGGAGATCCCGATCCTCGACAGCCCGGCCTTCAAGGCGGCAAAGCGCGAGCCCGAAGAGAAGTCGCCGGTCAAGATCGTCGAGGTGCCGAAGCCGTTGCCGCTGCCGGGCCAGCTGAAGCCGGTCCCGGAGAAGACTGAGAAGGCTAAGGACGACAAGAGCCCCAAGGAGCGCGTCGCCGAGGCCAATGCGCTGGCGAAGGTCGAGCCGGCCAAGGACGGCTACATCAACGCCATCCAGGTCTATCCCTACACCCAGGGCGCGCTCTACCAGCTCTACGCGGCCCCCGGCCAGGTGACCGACATCGCGCTCGAGTCCGGCGAGAAGCTGGTCTCCGTCTCCGCCGGCGACACCGTGCGCTGGATCGTCGGCGACACCACCAGCGGCGAGGGCAAGAGCGCCCAGGTTCACATCCTGGTGAAGCCGATCGGCGCGGCTCTCGAGACCACTCTCGTCCTCACTACCGACCGGCGCACCTATCACCTGGAGATGCGCTCCTCCGAGAAGACGTACATGGCCTCGGTGTCGTGGACGTATCCGGCCTCGGAGCTGATCGCCCTCAAGAAGCAGCGTGCAGAAGCAGACGTCACGGCAAACACCGTGGCCGACTCGGGCATCAACGTCGAGCAGCTCAGGTTCCGCTATCGCATCGAGGGCGATGCCCCATGGAAGCCGCGCCAGGTCTTCGACGATGGCGCCAAGGTCTACATCCAGTTCCCCTCGGGGCTCGCCCAGAGCGAGGCGCCGCCACTGTTCGTGATCGGCCCCGATGGCAAGCCGGCGCTCGTCAACTACCGCGTGCGCGGCACCACCTACATCGTCGACCGCCTGTTCGCAGCCGCGGAGCTCAGATTGGGCACGGCGCCGCAGCGCGTCGTGCGCATCGTTCGCACCGATGCCGTGTGGCGGGAAGTCACCCAATGACCACCACCGGTCCCGGCGATCCTCAGGGCCCAGCTCCCGAGAGCAAAGTGGAGCCGGATACGCTGGAGCTCAGGGCAAATCCGCGACCCGTCACCCGCATCAACCGCAAGGTCCTGATCGGCGCGGCGGCAGTGGTGCTGCTCATCATTGCCGGTTTGGTGCTTGTAGCGCTGCGGGCGCCGAGCCTGCGCGTTGCGGCACCGCAGGAGCTCTTCAATGTCGAGCACAAGCCCATTGCCGACGCGCTTTCCAAGCTGCCCCAGAGCTATGAGGGCGTCCAGCCGGACAAGAGTACCCCCGCCGGCAAGCAGCCGCCCACTATCCTTCCGAAGGGTGTTCCCGACCTGGATCAGCCTGGCGAAGCGGTCGACGAGGCCGCCCGTGCCGAGAAGACCCGTCTCGCTCGCATGGCTGCCCAGGCGCGCGAATCCCAGGTGTTCTTCCGCCTGGCGCTCAAGGCGCCGCCGAAGGAGGCGCCTGCTCCGGAGGTGCGCCCGGACCCTCTGCTTCGTCCGCCACCGACAACGGCATTGTCGGATGGCAGTCTGACGGCACTCACCACGCTGCGTGCCGCCGAGCGGGCCTTGGCCCTCGCCGGCGGCGACATCGATGCATTGGGAGCCGGCACCTCGGACCAGGCCCGCAAGCTCACCTTCTTCAAGTCGGGTCCCGAGAAGGACATCTACAATCCGCACGCCCTGCAGGCGCCGGCCTCGCCCTATCAGCTGATGGCCGGCACTGTCATTGCCGCCAGCCTCATCACCGGCCTCAACTCCGATCTGCCGGGCTTCGTCATCGCCCAGGTCACCGAGCACGTGTTCGACACCGTCTCGGGCCGACATCTCCTGATCCCGCAGGGGTCGCGCCTGGTCGGCAAATACGACAACATCGTCGCCTTCGGCCAGGAGCGGGCGCTGGTGGTCTGGCAGCGCATCATCCTGCCCGACGGCACTTCCATCGTCATCGACAACCTCCCTGCCACCGACACCGGCGGCTACGCCGGCCTCGCCGATGAGGTCGATTTCCACACCTGGAAGCTGCTGAAGGGCGTCGCCCTCGCCACCGTGCTCGGCGTCGGCAGCGAGCTCGTGTTCGGCTCGAGCGACAGCGATCTCGTCAAGGCGCTGCAGCAGTCGACGCAGGCGACCACCAACCGAGCCGGCCAGCGGCTGATCGAGCGCCAGCTCAATGTGCAGCCGACCATCACGGTGCGCCCCGGCTGGCCGCTGCGCGTCATCGTGCACAAGGACATCGTGCTGCGGCCTTACCGCGGATCGGCATCGAACTGATCGACAGAAAGGACCTGCCCATGCCCGTCATCGGAACCTTCCAGGCCGTCAAGGACGGCTACGCCGGCACCATCCGCACGCTCATGCTGAATGGCCGCGTGAAGATCCTCGCCAACGACCGCAAGTCGAGCGAGGGGTCACCGGACTTCCGCGTCTTCTTGGGCAACACCGAGATCGGCGCCGTGTGGCGCAAGACCAAGCAGGGCACCGACCAGACCTACTTGCGCGCGCGCCTCGACGATCCGGGCTGGCTGCAACCGATCTGGGCCGTGCTCATCGAGAACAGCGAGGACGGCGTGGTGCGCCTGATCTGGCGCCGCGAGACGCGGTCGGAAGGCACCGACCATGCGGGGTAATGGCCTCGATGCCTCGCCGGTACGCTGGCGAGCGCGCACTACCCTCAACGGTGCCGCAGTCATCGCTCGTGATGACCAGCAGTCCCCTTTGCTGCGAAATGCGGCGGCTAAAAGCGACGACACGAGCTGGGCGACATCGCACGCCCGTGTGATTGTGCTCGTGTTGCTGCCGTTCGTGAGCGGCTACTACCTCTCCTATCTCTACCGCTCCATCAATGCGCTGATCTCCGAGGCGCTGGTCGCAGAGTTCGCCCTGTCGCCGGGAAACCTCGGGTTCCTGACGGCGACCTACTTCCTCGCCTTTGCCGTCATCCAGCTCCCCCTTGGTTGCTGCCTCGATCGCTTCGGCCCACGCCGCGTTCAGGCCGTCCTGCTGTCCATCGCGGCTGCCGGGGCTGCGCTCTTTGCCTACGCGGATAGCTTTGTCACCCTCGCCATCGCCCGAGGCCTCATCGGCCTCGGCGTCGCCGGTGCGCTGATGGCCGGCCTCAAGGCCATCGTGCTGTGGTTCCCTGCCGAGCGCATCGCGCTGGCCAACGGCTGGTTCATAATGCTGGGGGCGCTGGGGGCGGTCACCGCCACGGCCCCCGCCGAGATCGTGCTCGCCCATGTGGGCTGGCGCGGCGTGTTCGCAGTGCTCGCCGCCGTCACAGCCGCTTCAGCGCTGCTGATCCTGCTCGCCGTGCCGGAGCGGCGACAGAGCAGCGATGCGAATCGAGAGACTGGTGGACTGAACATCATCGCCATCTACCGCGACTCGCGCTTCTGGCGTCTGGCACCGCTGTCGGCGAGCTGCATCGGCTCCGCCTGGGCGCTGCAAGGCCTGTGGGCCGCGCCGTGGCTCGCCGATGTCGAAGGCTTCGAGCGCCCTACAGTCGTCGCATACCTCTTCGTCATGGCGCTGGCGCTGAGCGCGTCCGCGCTTCTGCTTGGGATAGGCGCCAATCGATTGCGGCGGAACGGCATCTCACTCTCCCAGACTCTTTCCGTAGCGACTGGCATCGCTCTCGTCGCGCAGCTGGCACTCGTGCTTCGGTGGCCGGTGCCCGCCTGGCTCCCGTGGATCGCGATTGCCGCCGTCGGCGCCGGCACCGTGTTGAGCTACGCGATCCTGAGTGAGATGTTCCCAAGAGCGGCCTCCGGGCGCGCCAACGGCGCGCTCAACCTGCTCCATGTCACAGCCGCGTTTGCGGTCCAGTACGCCATCGGGCTTGTCATCCAGCTCTGGCCCGCGGAGGGAGGACACTACCCCGAAGACGCCTACCAAATGGCCCTCGGCGTCAACCTGGCCCTGCAGGTCGCTGCGTTCCTGTGGTTCGTGCGGCCGAAGCGAAAGACGGCTCTCCAGCACCTGTCGGCGCATCCGATCCATGCCTTGGCATCGAGTCTCGGCCTCGCCCCGGCGGCTGCCCTGTCCTATGCGCGCGCACGGCACGGCTGGTCCCTGCATATGGCCGGCGCTCGCGCGCAACAGCAAGCCTGGCGCACCACCGCCTTCGCTTCGTTCGCGGTATCGGTGCTCCTCGCCCTATCGGTGATGTCGACAGTTCTCAGTGGCTCCGTTACAGCCGGCATGGTCGCAAGCGCCCACGCGGTCGAGACGCGAGACTTCGCCGATGCGCCTCCGCAGCTTCCCAGACGCTTCGAGACACTCGATCATCGACCCGAGGTAGTCGCGGCTTCGCTGCCGCTGGGCCACCTGCGCAGCCTCTTGAAGGGGGCGAGCCATGGTGATCATTGACAATGGCGCAGGCGCTAAGGACCAGCTCCTGTGGGGCATCAAGACTGTGGTCGCGAAGACCGGCCTCTCTCGCGCGTCGATCTATCGCTACATCAAACGTGAGCGGTTCCCGCCGCGCCGCCGTGTCGGTCCCAACCGTGTCGCCTGGGTGCCGGCCGAGGTCATCGCCTGGATCGAGGCCCGCGCGAAGTTAGGGCCGGGCCGCGCCACCGCCAAGAACCGCCCCGGTACTCGACCACGCAACCCGCCACCGTCCGCGCACCTGAAATCGGAAAATGCTTGCGAGGACCCGCTGGCAGCCGACGACGCCCAGCCTGCAGCAAACCGGACACCATGGAGCACATCATGCTCACCCACCGGCACTGGCTCCAGCACCTGATCGCACACTTCGACAGAGGATTGGTCGCGCCTGGTCGAAGACGACCTCCGTCTCCATGGTCGCCATTGAGGGAGTAGCAGTGACCGCTGGTGACCAACCTTGTCCGCTAGCGAACGCGCCAAGTGACTCATTGGCGTGTGAGTGCACGGACGCGGCTCATCCCGTCCGATTGCGGCGATCCGCGAAGGAAGTTCTTCACGATCTCGCGCGCGCTCTTGCGCGGCAGGCGGCGCGCGAGGACTATGCTTCCGAGCAAGCGAGGGAGGGCACATCGCCATGCGCGTCGCCATCTATGCCCGGTTCAGCTCGGACCTCCAGGACGCCCGATCAATAACCGACCAGCTGGCCCTGGCGCGCGAGCATGCCGCCCGGCAGGGCTGGTTTGTGGTCCAGGAATTCACCGACGCCGCAATCTCGGGCGCCTCCATGGCCAATCGACCCGGTCTGCAGGAGCTGATGCGCGCCGCTGAAGCACGCCGCTTCGATGTGGTGCTGACTGAAAGCCTAGACCGGCTGAGCCGCGATCTCGCCGATAGCGCCGCACTTCACCGGCAGCTCTCCTACTGGGGCGTGCGGATCGTTACGCTCGCAGACGGCGACGTGAACAAGATGCTCGTTGCCGTGAAAGGCCTGCTCGGCAGCATGTTCCTCGACGATCTGGCACAGAAGACGAAGCGCGGACAGGTCGGCCGCGTCAAGGCCGGGCGCATCCCGGGCGGTCGCTGCTACGGGTACGACGTTGTTCGTGACGGCAAGGAGGGTGGCAAGCGCACGATCAACGAGGCCGAGGCTGGCGTCGTGCGCCGCATCTATGCCGAGTACGTGGAGGGGCGCTCACCCCTGAAGATCGTGCAAATGCTCAATGCGGAACGCGTCCCAGGTCCTCGAGGCGGCCACTGGAACGTGTCGGCTCTGATCGGGTCAGCCAAGCGCCGGAACGGACTCCTGAACAATAGCCTCTATGTGGGACGCATTACGTACAATCGGCAGCGCTTCATCAAGGATCCAGCGACCGGGAGGCGGCAGGCCAGGGCCAATCCGCCGGACCAATGGCTTACGCAGGATGTTCCCGAGTTGGCTATTGTCAGTTCAGACGTGTTCGACCGTGCACAGGCCCTGCGGGCCGCACGCATCCGGCCACACCCGGTCTACCACCGTCGGCCGAAGCATCTGCTTTCGGGCCTCCTCGTCTGCGGCAGCTGCGGCGCAAGCATGATCGTGCGCAACCGCAGAGGCAACGTCACCAACTTCAGCTGTTCTGCTCGCATCAATCGCAATGGCTGCGACAACGCACGCAGCGTCGGCTCAGTCGAGATCGAGTCCCGGGTGCTAGCGGCCCTGCGAAGCCACCTCCTCCAGCCCGACGTGGTTGCCACCGCAATCGAAGCGTACCGGGTGGAGCGTCAGCGCCTCTCGCGCGAGGCTGCCAAGGCGCGGGCGGCACTGGAGCGAGAGCTTGCGGAAATCGATCGGAAGGCGAGGTGGCTCGTCGGTGAGATCGAAAACGGGCGGGGCTCGCAGAAGGTCAGCGATCGCCTCTATGAGCTGGAAACGCGTGAGCAGGTTGTGAAGTCCCAGTTGGCGCTGGCGAACAGGCCCGACGTTGTCGAGCTTCACCCACAGGCGGCGGAACGGTATGCGGCGAAGGTGGCAGAGATCCACTCGGCCTTGTCGCGAGGAGACTCGGCCGGGCATGAGGCAGTTGCCCTCGTTCGGGAGCTGGTCACTCGCGTGCGCGTGGTACCAACGCCGAGGGGTGAAGCTGTCGGCATTGAAGTTGCCGGCGACCTTGCTGCGCTACTAAACGTGAACGAACAGGGTCCGATTGGTATGGCAAAGATGGTTGCGGGGGTAGGATTTGAACCTACGACCTTCAGGTTATGAGCCTGACGAGCTACCGGGCTGCTCCACCCCGCGTCACCATCGTATCGAGCGCCGCCCCTATCGCGGGCGTCTGCCGCGGTCCGGTCAATCGATGTGCCGGACGGCGCAGCCAGAGCCGGCTGCCGCCGGTTGCTCGGGCGCCCTTATAGCAGCTTTTGCCGGCAAGTGAACCGGGTTCTGCGGCTGGGCATGCGACGTTTTCGTATCCCGCCTGCCGCCGGCCCGGAAACACCGACGGGCGTAGCTCCAGGCGATGGCTCTAGGGCTCGAGCTCGGTATCCCAGTAGAGATAGTCGAGCCAGCTCTCGTGCAGGTAATTGGGCGGAAAGAGCCGCCCATTGCGGTGCAGCTCGAACACCGTCGGCCGGTAGGGGAGCTGATAGGGCCTCAGGCCGACCTCCTCGGCAAGGAAGCCGCCCTTGGCGAGATTGCACGGTGCGCAGGCTGCCACCACGTTGTCCCAGCGGGTCAATCCGCCACGCGACCGCGGCACCAGGTGATCGAAGGTGAGATCGTCCTTGCGGCCGCAGTATTGGCAGGTGAAGCGATCGCGCAGGAACACATTGAAGCGGGTGAACGCGGGATAGAGCGCCGGCTTCACATAGGTCTTGAGCGAGACGACGCTCGGCAGCCGCATCTCGAATGACGGGCTGCGGACGAAGCGGTCATACTCCGAAACGATGTTGACGCGGTCCAGGAACACCGCCTTGACGGTTTCCTGCCAGCACCACAGCGACAACGGATAGTAGCTCAGCGGCCGGAAGTCGGCGTTCAGCACCAGGGCGGGAAAGTTCTGCGGCATGGCGGCTGAGACGTTCACGAGATCGAAGTCCTGACAGTTGCCTGTCCGAATCGCACTCGGAGCCCATCACGTGGGGAATACTAGCCGTCTGTGTCGGCGATGTGAAGCACGAGGCTGAGCGACATTTCCCTCGGCCTTCTCGAGGCTTAGCGATCCTGCACCACACGCGAAAGGAAATCCTGGCCGGCCCTCAGCCCCGTCTCGTCGATGCCGTGACCCAGGCCGGGGACAATGTGCCATTCCACCGGAACTCCGTTCTGCGCCAGCGCATCGCGGGCAACCTCCGTTGCCTGGACCGGAACGACGTCATCGGCGGCGCCATGGACCAGCAGCACCGGCGGACGGCTGCGCATATCGGCGGCAAGGTGCTCGGGGCCGGCCAGTAGGCCGGAGTATCCTGCGATACCGGCGATTCTCGATCGGCGCAGACCGACATGTAACGCCAGCATGGTGCCCTGGCTGAAGCCCACAAGCGCAAGCCGATCGGGAGACACGCCGTGACGCTCAAGCTCATGGTCGAGAAAACGGTCGAGCTCCGGACCCGCCGCGCTCACGCCCCTCCAATACTCGCCCGGATCACGCATCGTCAGGTCGAACCATTGCCGGCCCTGAGCCCCTGCGTAGGGCAACACCTGCGGCGCATGCGGCGCGACAAAGGCCGCACCCGGCAGCGCGGGCGCCCAGGCGTCGGCGAGGCCGATCAGATCATCGCCGTCTGCGCCGTAGCCGTGCAACAGCACGACAAGGGACCGCACCCTGCCCTGTTCCGGATCGCGTCTGGGGCCATCGAGCATGTCTGTACCGCCGCTAGACCGGAAGCCCGGACTGCACTTTTTTCGTCGCCGCATAATAGGCCCACAGCAGGCGCGCCGCCACGCCGCGCCACGGGCGCCAGCGCTCCCCGATCCGCATCAATTCATCCCGGTCCGGCCGTTCCTTCAGGTTCATTGCCGTCTGCGCCGCGATCTGCAGCGCAAGGTCGCCCGGCGCCCAGGCGTCTCCGCGCCCCAGGCAGAACATGAGATAGATGTCGGCCGTCCAGGGACCGATGCCGTGCACCGCCACGAGCCGCGCGTGGACCTCCTCCGGCGGCAGAGCGGCGAGCGCGTCGAGATCGAGGCCCGCAGCGACGGCCTCGCTGATCGCGCGCAGGGTGCGCATCTTCGGGCGTGAAAGGCCCGCCGCACGCAGGGCCTCCTCGCTCGTGCCGGCCATCGCCTCTGCCGTCATGGGATCGACCGCCGTCTGGACGCGCTGCCAGATGGCCGTCGCGCTGGCGACGGAGACCTGCTGGCCGACAATGATGCGGACGAGGCCGGGGAAGCCCGCCGCCTGCCGCCGCAGCGGCGGATCGCCGGCCGTGTCATGGACGTGACGCATGATGGCACAGCGCCGCCGCAGCGCCCTGACGCCCGCACGCACGTCGGCGTCGGTCGAGATCACGCGCTCGAGCTGCGCTGACGAAGCGCGCTTTGCCACGCCGCCGCCCGCTTGACGTGCAGACTTGGCGACGCGCGAACGTCCACGCTCAGACAACATGCGAGGCCACCCGTGAGGTCCACAGCGAAACTTGGGCATGACGCCGCCTGTGCAGCGGCCGTTTTTCTCGCCCTAGGCATACCCCTGGCCGCCGATGCGGCACAAGACGGCGCTCGGACGGCCGACTATCGCAACCCCCGCTACGGCTTTCATCTGACCTTCCCCGCCGACGTCTTCATCGAGGATGCGGCACAGACTACCGACAGCGGTCGCATGTTCGTGTCAGGAGATGGCCGTGCACGCCTGCTTGCCGGAGCGCTTGAGAACACGGACGGCTTCTCCGTGGCCGCCTATCGCGATTTCGTGCTGCACAACAGCTACCCCGGGTCGAAACTCGACTATGCGCCGCTGCGCAGATCCTGGTTCGTGCTGTCGGGCGTTCGCGATGCCTACATGTTCTATGAGCGCGTGACGTTCACCTGCGCGGGTCGTATCATCAACAGCTGGGCCATGGTCTATCCCGTGGCCGAGCGGCGACGTTACGACCCCATCGTCGAGCAGGTCGCACGCAGCTACAAGGCTGGCGAAGACGCCTGCCGGTAAGGCGGCTCAGCGGCCGGCTATATGAAATTCACGTAATGAGCGCTGCGCGGCTGCTGCCGCGCCGTCGGCGTCCCATATACCTAAATGATCGCACCACGAACTGGATGAGCCATGAGTGCACCGGGACCCGTGCTTCGCTTTGCCCCCTCGCCCAACGGCGAGCTTCACCTCGGGCATGCCTTGTCGGCGCTCGTCGACTTTCGCATGGCGCAGCGGCTCGGCGGTACATTCCTGGTCCGCATCGAGGACATCGATGTCGAGCGGTGCCGGCCGGAGTTCGTTGCCGGCATCCTCGAAGACCTGGACTGGCTCGGTATCCGCTGGCAGGAGCCTGTCGAGCGCCAGTCCCAGCATTTTCCCGACTATCAGGCGGCGGCGCAGCGCCTGGACGAGCAGGGCCTGCTGTTTCCCTGCTTCGCGACCCGGTCCGAAATCGAGCGCAGCGCCAATCCCGACGCGCGGGATCCGGACGGGGCGCTGCTCTATCCCGGGATCCATCGCGGGCTGAGCGCGACCGAGATCGCCGAGCGCAAGGCGCGGAAAGAACCGTTTGCGCTGCGGATCGACATGCGACGCGCCGTCGAACGCGCTCGCGAGATCCTCAATGGCGCGCCGCTGTCGTTTGTGGAGTTGACCGACAACGGGCGCACCGAGCGCATGCTTGCACGGCCGGAGCGGTGGGGTGATGCGGTCCTCGTCCGCAAGGACGTCCCGGCGAGCTACCACCTTTCGGTGGTGGTCGACGACGCACGGCAGCGCGTCACGCACGTGACGCGCGGGCTCGACCTGCTGCCGTCCACCGACATTCACCGGCTGCTGCAGGTTCTGCTCGGCCTGCCTGAGCCTCTCTACCACCATCACCGCCTGATCACCGATGCGACCGGCCGCAAGCTGGCGAAAAGCGCCCACGACACGAGCCTTGCCGCCCTCAGGGCGCGCGGGGCCACGCCGGCCGATATCCGGCGCATGGTCGGTCTCGACTGACCGGACGACGCGCCGCCTTGCCGGCCCGGCATCCATTTCCTATCGTTCGGCTCCGAATTGCGCGGTGGGGCGGGAACGACGTGAAAAAGGGGCGGAAGAAGAAACCCGGCAACCGCAAGCGTTGCGGCGCGCGCATCGGTAATGTGCCGCCGGCCGATCGGCGTTCGATCGCAAAACCCGCCCGAACCGCAGTCGCGAGCCCGACACGGCCAGACGGCGATCTCGCCATCCTGATCATGCCGTTTCTCGTCCTCGCCGGGCTGCTGCTCGCGCAGCGTCCCGCCGACAGGCTCCTGTCGCGATGGGTGGCAGCGATGCTGCCGCCGTCCGCCGTCCAAACTGTCGTCGCCGTGCCGGCCCTGCCGCATCTGGCCCTTGCCGGCGAGGCGCCGGCGGTGACGGCGATCCCCGGAACGATCGCCTTTGCGCCGCTGGCGCTGGCACGCGAGGCTCCCGACGCGGGAACTGTTTCACAAGGAACGCTGACGCTGTCGCGGCTCGACCTGCCGCAGCTTTCTCCCCCCGTTTCCGCGTCTCCTGATGACGTGTGCCGTCCGTCAGAAACCGCGATTGGTACGCTTGGCGCGCGGAAAATGTCGCGTTTGGATGCAGGCCTGGGACAGGACGGCACATTTGCCGCCCGCCTCGCCGCGGCCGCCGCCGCTCAGGCGCAGACCTTCGTGATCTACAATCCCCGCTATACGACGATCGCCTATCCGATGGGCGACGTATCCCCGCTCTACGGCGTGTGCACCGATGTTATCATCCGTGCCTACCGCGCGGTCGGAATCGACCTGCAGGAACTCGTCCACCAGGCTCGCGTCGGCACCGGCGACACCAGCATCGACCACCGCCGCACGGAGACTCTGCGCCGCTTCCTTGCGCAGGCCGGCGAGACCCTGCCCGTGACCGCCGATCCCGACGACTATGCGCCGGGCGACATCGTCACCTACTGGCGGCCGCAGAACCGCGGCTCCAAATCGCATATCGCCATCGTCACCGACCGCGTCGCGCCGTCCGGACGACCGATGATCGTGCACAATCGCGGCTGGGGCCCGCAACTGGAGGACGCGCTCTTCATCGACGAGATGACCGGCCACTACCGCTATGGCGGCCCGGCGGCGGCAACGGTCGCCGTGCGCTAGCCGGGCGCGGGCGCCCAACTTCCACCACCCTTCGCGCGCATCGTGCGCCGGGCTGCTGGAGGATTGCCGTTGCCCGTTCCGCGCCTTGCCCTTCTCGTTGCGCTCCTGCTCTCGGTCGCCCAGGCTTGTCCGTCGCTGGCGTCCGACAGCGACGGAGCCTGGTCGCGTCCCTCCCGGCTCGGTGTCCAGCCTCCGCCGGACGCCGACTTCGGCACCCGGCTCGCCCGAGCCGCCCGCCGGCAGACCTACGGGCTCGTCGTCTACAACCCGGCCTACATGCGCATCGCCTATCCCAAGGGCGACGTGCCCTGGTATTTCGGCGTCTGCACGGATGTCGTCGTGCGCGCCTATCGCGCGCTCGGCATCGACCTGCAGGAGCGCGTGCACCGCGCCCGCGTCGGCTCCGGCGACACCAACATCGACCATCGCCGCGTCGAGGTCCTGCGCCGCTTCTTTGCCCGTGCCGGCACGTCGCTGCCCGTCACCGCGAACCCCGCCGACTACCGCCCGGGCGACATCGTCAGCTATCACACGCCCAACGGCTGGTTTTCGAAAACCCATATCGCCATCGTCGCCGCGGATACCTCCGTCGCCGGCGTACCGCTCATCATTCACAACCGCGGTTGGGGCGTGCAGCAGGAAGACCGGCTGTTTGCCGAGAAAATCACCGGGCATTATCGCTATAGCCCGCGATAACCCGGCCCGGCCGCGATTTTCGCGCCAGGAGACACGGCCAACGGCCTGTTTTCCTTTCGTTAATCAAAGCCGGGCGTCAATGGCGCGAAGCCGCCGCAACTCTTGTAAAAAACGGCGAATAAGCTCAACGTCGTAGAAACTGTCGAGTTGCATATCTTATGCGACCTGGGGAATGAGCGACAGAATGAACAATATCGAGCTGATCCTTGCATTCTCCGGCTTCATGCTCGCGTGCTCGGTCGCCATTGCGCTTCTGCTGCACCGCGCGCTGAGAAAGACCGCGCCCGGACCCGCACCGGCCGTCGCGGCGGCCGACACCGGCACTGCCGGTCCCCGCCGCCTGACGCGGGCGGCCGAGTGGGCCGCGCTCGCCGATGCGGGACGCACCGCGCTTGCCGGCATGGAGCGTTCCTCCGCCAGCCACAGCACGGCGAGCCGTCAGATCGATGCCGCCGAGCATTCCCTGCGCAAGCTGATGGGCGAGATCGCCAGCGTCATGCCCGCGGCCGAAGCGCCCGCGCTCGGCGCGCCCGATGCGCCCGTCGCGGCGGACGCTGCCGCCGCATCGCGCTCCTCGCTCGCGGCCTGATCCCGCCTTCCGCCCCTAGCCCGGTGCGGTTCCGAGCGCCGCGATGAGCGCGGAGGCGCTGAGCGCGGCCAGCACCGTCCCCAGCGCCACGGCTCCCGATGTCGAGTTGACGGCGCGTCCGTAGCGGCTTGCGAACAGAAACGCATTGGCGCCCGCCGGCATGGCGGCAAACAGCACCGTGACGCCCGCCTCCACCGGCGGCAGGGCGAACACCTCGAACGCCAGCACCCAGGCCACCAGCGGCATCACCGCCAGCTTGACCACCATCAGCGCCGTCAGCGTCGCGGCCTGCCCCTTGATCTCGAACTGCGTGAGGCTGGCGCCGAGCGCGATCAGCGCGCACGGCACGCCGGCCTGGGCCAGCAGCGCCAGCGTGCGGTCGACCGCCGGATGCAGGCCGAGCCCGGTCCATCGCCACAGCAGGCCGCCGATGATCGACAGGATCACCGGATTGCGCGCCAGCTCGCGGACGAAGGTGCGCACCAGCATCGCCACGGATTCGTCGGGGTTGCGGTCGGCCCATGCCATGGCGGCGATGCCGATGACCCAGAGCAGCGGCGAGTGCACGGCGATGATCAGCGCCATCGGCGCCGACGCCGCCGCGCCGAAAGCGCCGAGCGCCAGCGGGATGCCGAGAATGACGACGTTGCCGTAGGTGGCGCTCATGGCGATGGCGACCGCATCCTGCGCCGGCCGCCGCAGCAGCAGCCGCGTCGCCGCGATCGCGATCCCCCAGGTGACGAGCACCGCCCCCATGTAGGCGCCCCACAGGCGCAGGGGCGACACCGCCGGCAGGCCGGTCGTCACCATGGTGCGGAAGAGCAGCGCGGGAATGGCGATCGTGAAGGCGAACTCGGCGATGCCCTTGTGCCCGGCCGCCGACAGAACGCCGCCGCGCACGGCGGCAAAGCCGATGGCGATCAGCGCAAAGACCGGGGCGACGATATTGAAGACGGACAAGGGATGGGACCGGCTGGAGGATCGTGCGTGTCTTCGCTCTAGCAGACCGGCGCGGCCCAAACCACCATCTCAGCGGGCGCTAAGCAGCAGCAGGACGGCGGAGACCGTGATCATGGACAAGGGCGTCGAGAGCGCGATGGCGCCCGAGACGGAAGCCTCGGCGCGGTTGTAGCTGCTGGCGAACAGGAAGGCGTTGGCGCCGACCGGCATCGCCGCGAGAACGACCAGCACGCCCGCCGGCAGAGGCGGCAGGCCCAGCGCGTGGCCGATCCCCCATGCCGCCGCCGGCATGACCAGCAGCTTCAGCAGCGTGATGACGGCGACGGTCGCTGCCTGCCCCTTCAGCTCCGCCGAGACGAGCGACAGGCCCAGCGCGCACAGCGCTCCCGGCACGGCGGCCTGCGCGATCAGCGTCACCATCTTGTCGATGAGCGGCGGCAGGGTCGCGCCCGTCACCTGCAGAAGAAGGCCGGCGACGCAGCCGACGATGATCGGGTTGGTGGCGAGACGCGCGACGAGCGAGCCGAACAGCCCGGCGAGCGAGCGCCCGGCATTCCCCTCGCCGGCGGCGAGGTGCAGCGTGGCCCAGGTCCAGAAGATCGGCGTGTCGAACGCGACGACGAGCGCCACCACCGCGCCGGCCTCGGGGCCGAACGCGGACAGCACCAGCGGGATGCCCATCATCACGCTGTTGGAGAATGTCGATCCCATCGCGATGCCGGAGCCGTCGGCCTGGCCGCGGCCCAGGACAACGCGCGTCAGCAGCGCCGCCACCACCCAGGTGACCGCTGCGGCACCGAAGAAGGTCAGCAGGATCGACGCTGCCGGGACATCGGGCAGCCGCGCGGCGCCGACCGTGCGCATGAGCATCAGCGGCATGGCGACCTTGAACACGAACTCCGGCAGGCCGCGCGCGGCAGCCTCGGAGACGAATCCCGTGCGGCCGACGAGATAGCCGATGGCGATCAGCCCGAAGACGGGCGCGACAGTCTGAAAGACGGTCCACATCGTGACTGAGCCGGTGATGGGCTGGGATGCCGCGCGGGAGATGCGCTCGGAATGGAAAGGCCGGCGACGAGCGCCGCCGGCCCGATGAGAGGGAGGAGCTGCCGCTTACAGCTTCGATATGTGCAGCGGCGGCACGCGGCCGGCCCACGGCATCGCCTGCTCCAGCGCCGCCGCGAGCTGGATCAGCAGATGCTCGTCGGCGGGACGGCCCGCGAGCTGCACGCCGATCGGCAGCCCCGACGAATGCATGACCAGCGGCAGCGACATGGCCGGCGTGCCCATGATGTTGTGCGGAATGGTGAACTGGCACGGCACCTTGAACAGCTCTTCGGCATTGGTCTTCGCCGTCACGCCCGGCTTGGAGAGGTTGTAGTTGCCCCACGGCTCGGACACCCGCGATGTCGTCGGCGACAGCCAGATGTCGTGCTTGGTGTAGAAGGCGCCGAGCTTGCGCCGCGCCACGTTGGCCTCGCTCCAGGCGGCCATGAACCGGGCCGGCGTGATGGTCTTGGCGTACTCGTAGAGCGACAGGATGATCGGCTCCAGCGTGTCGGGACCGATCTTGGTGCCGGCGCGCTTGGCATAGCCCTCGAGACGCGCGTCGAATGCGAAGAAGAAGAGGTCGTTCATCGTCTCCAGCGTGGCGAAGCCGCCCATGTCGGCGGTCGCCGGCTCGACGATGTGGCCCATGTCGGCGAGCACCTTGCCCGTCGCCTTCACCGCCTTGGCCACTTCCGGATCGATTTTGACGCCGACGAGCTCGTTCAGCACCATGCCCACCCTGAGCTTCGGCGCCTTCTTCGTGGCCAGCGACGCATAGGATTCGGCCGGCTTGGGAATGATGAAGGGATCGCCCGGCTGCGGCGCCGATACGCAGTCGAGCATCGCGGCGACGTCGCGCACGGTCATCGCCTGGATGAAGTTCATCGAGTAGCCGAAGCCGCCTTCGTCCACCACGGGGCCGATGGAGACGCGCCCGCGCGACGGCTTGAGGCCGAGGCCGCCGCACAGGCTCGCCGGGATGCGGATCGAGCCGCCGATGTCCGAGCCGTGCGCGATGGGCACCACGCCGCCGGTCACGGCCGCCTGCGCGCCGCCGCTCGAGCCGCCGGCCGAATACCCCTTCTTCCACGGGTTCGACGTGTTGCCGAACATCACGCTCTCGGTGGTGCCCGACATCGAGTATTCGGGTGCCGCCGAGCGGCCGAGGATGTTGACGCCCGCCGCCTTCAGCTGATCCAGGAAATAGGTGCCGGTCTCGACCGTCATGCCCTTGCACAGGCGCGAGCCGAACTCGATCTTGCGCCCCTTCTCGTGCCCGAACACGTCCTTCGTCAGGAACGGCACGCCCCGGAACGGCCCCTTGCCGAGCGTCGCCTCGTCGAGGCCCTCGATGCGGTCGGGATAGGTCTCGACCACCGCATTGAGCACGGGATTGCTGGTCTCGATGGCCTTGGCCGCGGTCTGCGCCAGCTCCTTCGGCGTGACCTCCTTCCTGGCCACCAGCTCGGCGAGGCCGAGCGCATCGTATTTCGCGTATTCGCCGAGTTTCATCATGGGGCGCTTCTCCGCTCGCTGTCGCTACAGAGTGCAACCCGCGCCCGCGATCTGGCAAGGCCGTTCGCGCAACGCCTAGTACGCGGCCGGCGCTTGCGGCGTCCAGGTGCGCTTGCGGCGGGCGAGGCGGTCGCCCGGCGCCTCGGCCGCGAAATCCGTCGGCACCTCGGCGATCTCCGAGCGCGCCACGTCGTCGAACGTGTTGACGTTGAACACCGCGTAGCGCGCGCCGTCGAGGACGCTGGTGACGATGGGGATGATCCCGCATTCGGTGCAGATGTGGAAATCGGCCGTGCCGGTGCCGAAGCGATAGATGGTTTCCCTCGCCGGGTCCGTCACATGCAGGTGGAATTGTCCCCTCGGGTTGGAGGTCCACGCCGCGCGATGCTTGGTGCAGTGGCCGCAGCCGCAGGCGCGCGCTGGAATGGTCGCGCCGGGGTCGGGCCAATCGAGCGCGTAGCGGATGTTGCCGCAGTGGCAGCTGCCGTGAATGCGCCGGATGCTGAGCCCGCTCACGGCTGGGTCCCCCGCGCGGCACCGTCGACGAGCCGGACGATGTCGCCCATGATGTCCGTGATCTGGAAATCCTTCGGCGTGTAGACGGCGGCGACGCCCAGCTCCTTCAGCGTGGCGGCATCCTCCGGCGGGATGATGCCGCCCACCACGACCGGCACGTCGTCAAGCCCCTCACTCTTCATGCAGTCCAGCACATCGCCGACCAGCGAGACATGCGAACCCGACAGGATCGACAGGCCGACCACGTGCACGGCCTCGTCGAGCGCGGCGCGCGCGATCTGCTGCGGCGTCAGGCGGATGCCTTCATAGACCACCTCCATGCCGCAATCGCGCGCGCGCACGGCGATCTGCTCGGCGCCGTTCGAGTGCCCGTCCAGTCCCGGCTTGCCGACCAGCAGCTTGATGCGGCGCCCGAGCCTGGAGGACACCGCATCGACTTCGGAGCGCACGCTTTCGACGCTGTCGGCGGCCAATTGCGCGGGCACACCGGCGCCCTGGCCAACGCCGGTCGGCGCGCGGTATTCGCCGAACACGTCCCGCAGGCACGCCGCCCACTCGCCCGTCGTCACGCCGGCACGCGCTGCCGCGATCGACGGCTCCATGATGTTGGCACCATCCCTCGCCGCGCGCTCCAGGCCCGCCAGCGCCGCCTTCACGGCCGTGGCATCGCGCGCCGCGCGCCACGCCTTGAGCCGCCCGATCTGCTCCTGCTCGACGCCCGCGTCGATGACCTGGATGGCATCTTCGCCCGCCGACAACGGCGAGGGCTCCGTTTCCGTCCAGCGGTTGACGCCCACGACCACCTGCTCGCCGCTCTCGATGCGCGCCAGTCGTTCCGAGTTGCTGGCCACGAGGCAGTGCTTCATGTAGTCGATCGCCGCCACCGCGCCGCCCATCGCCTCGATGGTGGCGAGTTCCTCGCGCGCCTGCGCCTTCAGCTCCGCCACCTTGCGCTCGATCTCGGCCGAGCCGTCGAAGATGTCGCCGTAGTCGAGCAGGTCGGTCTCGTAGGCGAGGATCTGCTGCATCCTGAGCGACCACTGCTGGTCCCATGGCCGCGGCAGTCCCAGCGCCTCGTTCCACGCCGGGAGCTGCACCGCCCTTGCGCGTGCCCGCTTCGACAGCGTGACGGCCAGCATCTCGATCAGGATGCGGTAGACGTTGTTCTCCGGCTGCGGCTCCGTCAGCCCCAGCGAGTTGACCTGCACGCCGTAGCGGAACATGCGGTGCTTGGGATCGGCAACGCCGTAGCGCTCCGCCGCGATCTCGTCCCACAGCTCGCAGAACGCGCGCATCTTGCAGATCTCGGTGATGAAGCGCAGGCCCGCGTTGACGAAGAAGGAGACGCGGCCCGTCACGGCGCCGAACGCATCCGCCGGCACCTCGCCCGAGTTTTTCACCGTATCGAGCACCGCCTGCGCCGTCGCCAGCGCGAACGCCAGCTCCTGCACCGGCGTCGCGCCAGCCTCCTGCAGGTGGTAGGAGCAGACGTTGGTCGGGTTCCACTTCGGCATCTCGCCGACCGAGAACACGATGGTGTCCTTGATCAGCCGCAGCGAGGGCGCGGGCGGAAAGATGTACGTCCCGCGCGAGAGATATTCCTTGATGATGTCGTTCTGGATCGTGCCGGTGAGCCGGTCGCGGGGCGCGCCCTGCTCGTCGGCAACCGCCACGTACAGCGCCAGCAGCCACGCCGCCGTCGCATTGATGGTCATCGAGGTGTTCATCTCGGCCAGCGGAATGCCGTCGAGCAGCGCGCGCATGTCGCCGATGTGGGAGACGGGCACGCCGACCTTGCCGACCTCGCCCCGTGCGAGAGTGTGGTCGCTGTCGTAGCCCGTCTGCGTCGGCAGGTCGAAGGCGATGGACAGCCCCGTCTGCCCCTTGGCGAGGTTGGTCTTGTAGAGCGCGTTCGACTTCGCCGCCGTCGAATGGCCGGCATAGGTGCGGAACAGCCATGGCCGGTCCCGCTCCGCCTTGCGGCTCCGGGGCGCCCTATCCGTCCGCTCTGGCGATTTTGCCATGGTGTCCATCTCCGCCGCCTGCAGGCGCACGTTACCGCATAGCTATTGCGGTGCAAAATCCGAACCTGTTTCCCCCATAATACCCCGCAACTCTATGGTTTTCGGCATTCGACTTTTGTTGCAGCGCAAAATTTGACTTGAGTCCCCCTGCGATCTGTCAGAGACTTTTCGCCGCTGCGAAACAGCGCGGTCGGCCCTGCCGGGCCGGAAATGGGCGCACACGGAGCGGAGGAGACTGTCATGGCGGCACGGGCAAAGGGCATGGCGACGAAGACGACCCATCGCAAGGCTGACGCCGAGTTGGCCGCCGTCATCCCCATCTCGGCCGCGGCCGGCGCCAGCAAGCCGGCATCCACAGCCTCGCCCGCGCCGGCCGTGAAGGACCTCTACGAGATCGGCGAAATCCCCCCGCTCGGCCATGTGCCCAAAAACATGTACGCCTGGACCATTCGCGCCGAGCGTCACGGCGAGCCCGACACCGCCATGCAGGTGGAGGTCGTTCCCACCTGGGAGCTCGACAGCCACGACGTGCTGGTTCTCGTGATGGCGGCGGGCGTCAACTACAACGGCGTCTGGGCGGCCCTCGGCGTCCCCATCTCGCCCATCAAGCACGTGCACAAGAATCCCTATCACATCGCCGGCTCGGACGCGGCCGGCATCGTCTGGGCGGTCGGCTCCAAGGTGAAGCGCTGGAAGGTCGGCGACGAGGTCGTCATCCACTGCAACCAGGACGACGGCGACGACGAGGAATGCAATGGCGGCGATCCGATGTTCTCGCCGAGCCAGCGCATCTGGGGCTATGAGACGCCCGACGGCTCGTTCGCCCAGTTCTGCCGCGTGCAGGACCGCCAGCTCATGGAGCGCCCGCGCCACCTGACGTGGGAAGAGAGCGCCTGCTACACGCTGGTGCTCGCCACCGCCTACCGCATGCTGTTCGGCCATCGCCCGCACGTCCTGCGGCCCGGCCACAACGTCCTCGTCTGGGGCGCCTCGGGCGGCCTCGGCTCGATGGCCGTGCAGCTCATCGCCACATCGGGCGCCAACCCCATCGGCGTCGTGTCAGAGGACGACAAGCGCGATTTCGTCATGCAGCTCGGCGCGCGCGGCGTCATCAACCGCAAGAATTTCAACTGCTGGGGCGAGATGCCGAAGGTCGGCACGCCCGAATACGACGCCTGGTTCAAGGAGGCCCGCAAGTTCGGCGGCGCCATCTGGGAGATCACCGGCAAGGGCAACAACGTCGACTTCGTGTTCGAGCATCCGGGCGCGGCCACGTTCCCCGTCTCGGTCTTCGTGGTGAAGCGTGGCGGCATGGTCGTCATCTGCGCCGGGACCACCGGCTATAACCTCACCATGGACGCGCGTTATCTCTGGATGCACCAGAAGCGCGTCCAGGGGTCGCACTTTGCCAACCTCCTGCAGGCCACGCAGGCCAACAAGCTCGTCATCGAACGCCGCGTCGATCCTTGCATGTCCGAGGTGTTCCCTTGGTCGCAGATCCCCAAGGCGCACATGCGGATGCGGCGCAACGAGCATCGGCCGGGCAACATGGCGGTGCTTGTCAACGCACCGACAACCGGACTAAGGACATTCGAGGACGTGCTCGAGCAGAGTCGCCAGCGCTTCGCATAGTGCGCTGATCGGCCGGGCCGCACGGAACCTGAAGTGGGTCGAACCGCGCCGGGTGGGCGCCGCCGGGAAAGGGGAAGGGGGACGCGTGAGGGGACTTCTCGCTGCGGGTCTTGCTGTGCTCGCCGCCCTGTCCATCCCCGCGAGCACCGTCCGCGCGCAGGACGCCGATCGCGTCGCCGGCTTCCGGCTGCTCGACCTCGACGGCGCCAGGGTCCGCTGGGGCGCCGTTGGCGACCGGACGCCCGAGGTCACGTACGCCTTCGCGAAGCAGACGACATCCTATCCGGGCGCTCACAATTGCCGGACGCTCGCGCCCTTCGACGAGCTTCTCGCCAAATCGGTCATTCCTTCGGACATGTTCCGCGCCGAGGTGCGAGCGGCCTTCGATCTTTGGGAGCGGGTCGCCAACATCGACTTCCGCGAGGTGGACGATCCGGCGACGGCCGGCATCGTGCTCGGCGCCCAGGGCGAGCCGACGGGACATGCCTTCGCCGACGTGACCTACAAGCCGGGGCCCGGCCCCGTGCGCCAGATCGCCCGCTCGCTCGTGTGCCTCAACCCGACGAAGACCTGGAAGATCGGCTTCGACGGCAACCTGCTGGTCTATGACCTGCGCTACACCATCGCCCACGAGATCGGGCACGCCATCGGCCTCGACCATCCGACGCCGCGCGGATCGCTGATGTCGTTCAGCTACTCGGAAGGCTTCCGCGCGCCCCAGGAAGGCGACGTTGCGGGCGCCGTGAAGCTTTACGGCTTGCGCCAGCCCGGCAGTGGGCCGCACATCGAGACCGGCTCGACCAACCTCGTCCCGCGCCCGACGACAACCCGTTAGCCGCTGTCGGGCTCCGCCTCAGGCCGCCTCGCCCAAATCGTTCGCCGCCAGCTTGCGCTTCATCTCGCCGATGCCGCGGTTGAGCTCCGCGCCCAGCATGACGACCATCGCCGTGAGCTGGAAGAACACGAGCGCGCTCATCAGGCGCGTCAGGCCGGCATAGAAGCGCGAATAGTCGCTGATCGTCAGCCACGAGGCGAACAGGCGCGCGGCGAGGATCCACAGCACGATCGACAGCAGCACGCCGGGCCACACCTCCGACAGGGTGCGGTGTCCGGCCGCCAGCCACAGGTGATAGGCGAAGAGCTGCAGGCCGATGACCGTGATGACGATGCCGTAGCGGACGACGACGGCGATCCAGCCCTGGTCGACGAGCCAGAGCAGCCAGTCCGGCTTGAATTGGGCGGCAACTCCCGGACCGACGACGATTCCCCACGCCAGCGCCAGCATGCCGAGCGCGCTGACGAGCACGAACAGCGAGCTTTGCGCCAGGCAGCGGAAGTAGGACCGCCGTTCCTTCACCCGGTAGGCGACGTTGAGCGCCGCGCGCAGGCTCTCGATGGCGCTGGTGGCGAAGAAGAGCGCGATGAACGCGCCGCCCGTCAGCAGCCCGAACCGGCTCTGCCCCATCACGGCCCGCACCTCGGGCGCCAGCACCTCCGCCACCGGGCGCGGCACCACCTCGAAGAGCTGCGCCACCGCCTGCTGCGCCAGCCACTCGCCGCCGAGATAGCCGGCGACGGCGCCGAGAAAGATGCAGAACGGGAACACCGACAGGACAAACGAATAGGCCACCGCCCCTGCAAGCGAGAAGCCGCTGTCCTGGTAAGTCTCGTAAAGCGCGCGGCCGATGGCCGAGAACTGCTGCATTTCCTCATCCGGTTGATCGACGGGCGGGCGACTTTAGCCACTGCGTACGAGTGCGTCGAGGCACGTGGCGAGAATGCAGACATGCAAATCGGCGCAGCGCGCATCGGTTCCCCCGTGGCGTTCCAGAGGTCCCGCCGCGTCGCCCTTGCAGCCGCCGGCCGAGCCGCTATGGTGCGGTGCAATAGGTAGCCGAACGCACCAGCCGGAGCGATGCGACAATGACAACCGCCACCGCGCAGCACGCGCCCCGCACAGCGAGCCGCCTGCTCGACGCCTGCTCGGCTGCCGTGACCGCGGTGGACCGCGTCCTGCAGGTGGCCAAAGGCACGGTGCGCGAGCGTGTCGCCGCCGCGAGCATCGACAGCGAGCAGGCCGCCGCGCATGGCCTCGCCTGGCTCGCCACCTACGCCGAGGCCCTGCGGCAGATGTCGGGCTGGGCGCAGCGGCTCGACGAGGCCGGCAAGCTCGGCGAGATGGAGCGCCTCCTGCTGACGATCGCCTTCGGCGAGTATCTCGCCCAGGTCGGCGGCGGCATTCCCATGAGCCAGGGCGAAACCGTGCGCCTCGGCGCGCTCGGCGTGCCGCGCGCGGACGTCGTGCGCTTCGAGGATGCGACGGCCGATCTCGTCGCCGAGGCGGCGCAGCCGCGCGTGCGGGCGCGCCTCGCCGAGCTGATTGCCGACCAGCCGGCCGCGACGACGTTCGGCGAGACGGGCCTCGACGAGACGCTGTCGGCCATGCGTGTCGAGATGCGCCGCTTCAGCGAGGCCGAGGTGCTGCCGCATGCGCACGGCTGGCATCTGGCCAACACCTACATTCCGCAGGAGACCATCGCCAAGCTGTCGGAGCTGGGCGTGTTCGGCCTCACCATCCCCGAGGAGTTCGGCGGCCTCGGCCTCGGCAAGGAGGCGATGTGCCTCGTCTCGGAGGAGCTGTCGCGCGGCTACATCGGCGTCGGCTCGCTCGGCACGCGATCGGAGATCGCCGGTGAGCTCATCCTCAGCAGCGGCACGCCCGAGCAGAAGCAGAAGTATCTGGCGAAGATCGCATCGGGCGAGCTTCTTCCCACCGCCGTCTTCACCGAGCCCAACACCGGCTCCGACCTCGCCTCCCTCAAGACCCGCGCCGTGCGCGAGGGCGACGTCTACAAGGTGACCGGCCAGAAGACCTGGATCACGCATCCCGTGCGCGCCGACCTGATGACGTTGCTCGTGCGCACCGACCCGTCCGAGCCCGGCTACAAGGGCCTGTCGATGCTGCTGGCCGAGAAGCCGCGCGGCACCGACGCCGATCCCTTCCCCGCGCCCGGCATGTCCGGCGGCGAGATCGAGGTGCTGGGCTATCGCGGCATGAAGGAGTTCGACATCTCTTTCGACGGCTTCGAGGTGCCGGCCTCCCAGCTTCTCGGCGGCACCGAAGGCCAGGGCTTCAAGCAGCTCATGACCACCTTCGAGGCCGCGCGCATCCAGACCGCCGCCCGCGCCACCGGCGTCGCGCAGTCGGCGATGGACCTCGCCCTCAAGTACGCGCTGGAGCGCAACCAGTTCGGCAAGGCGATCTACGGTTTCCCGCGTGTGGCCGACAAGATCGTCATGATGGCGGTGGAGACCATGGTCGCCCGCCAGATCACCTACTACGCCGCGCGCGAGAAGGACCAGGGTCGCCGCTGCGACCTCGAGGCCGGCATGGCGAAGCTGCTGGCCGCCCGCATCGCCTGGGCCAATGCCGACAACGCGCTGCAGATTCACGGTGGCAACGGCTTCGCGCTTGAATACCCTGTGAGCCGCGTGCTGTGCGATGCGCGCATCCTCAACATCTTCGAGGGTGCCGCCGAGATTCAGGCGCAGGTCATCGCCCGTCGCCTGCTCGACGGGGCCAACTAGAGCGGAGGACCGAGCCCATGCGCCATGCGCTGTTTGCCGCCGGACTGATTGCCGGACTGTCCCTTTGTGCCGCCGCGCCTCCCGCCCGCGCCGACGACATCGATCCGGCCCTGCGCGCCAACCTCTGGCATGCGGTCACCATCAGCGGCGTTGCGGCCGTGCACACCGAGACACTGGAGTTCGATGCGCACCGCGTTGCCGGGCGCGCTGCCTGCAACCGCTTCTCGGCCGGACTGACGCAGACCGGCTCCGCGCTCGCCATCGGCCATCCGGTCGCCACGCGCATGTACTGCCAGGGCCGCATGGACGACGAGAAGGCCTACTTCGACGCGCTTGCCGCCGTGCACGGCTACGTGCTGAGCGACGGCACTCTTGCGCTCAAGGCCTCCGACGGCCGCGTCCTCATCACGATGAAGAAGTAGCGAGCGCCTGTTCGAGATCGCCGATCAGGTCGTCGACGCTCTCGAGCCCGACCGACAGCCGCAGCAGGTCCGGCGGGCAGGGTGAATCCGGCCCCTCGATGCTGGCGCGATGCTCGACCAGGCTTTCCACGCCGCCGAGCGATGTCGCGCGCTTCCACACCGCGAGCCGTGCGGCCGTTGCGACCGCTGCCGCCTCGCCGCCCTTGACGCGGATGGACAGCATGCCGCCGAAGCCGCCCGCCATCTGCCTTACCGCCGTGGCGTTGCCGGCCGGCGACTCGAGCCCGGGATAAAGCACCGCGGCCACCTTGGCATGACGCTCGAAATGCCGCGCGATCGACAGCGCCGCCGCACTCTGGTGGCGCACCCTGACATGCAGCGTGCGCAGGCCGCGCAGCAGCAGCGCCGCCTCGAACGGCCCGAGGATGCAGCCCAGCATGCTGCGCACCCGCTGCGCCCGCTCGAGCAGCGCGTCCTTGCGGGCGAACACCAGCGCGCCGGCGATGACGTCGGAATGCCCGTTGAGGTACTTCGTCGCCGAATGCATCACCACGTCGGCGCCGAGCGTGATGGGCTGCGTCAGCACCGGCGTGGCGACCGTCGAGTCGACGCCCAGCACGGCGCCGTGCGCGTGCGCCAGCTCGGCGATCGCCGCGATATCGGTGATCCCCCACAGCGGATTGGACGGCGTCTCGATCCACACCATCCTTGCCGGGCGCGCGGCGAGCGCGGCCCGCACCGCGCCCGCGTCCTCCATGTCGACGAATGTCGCCGTGATGCCGAACGCCGGCGCGTCCTCCTGCAGCCACTTGCGCAGGCCCCAGTACATGACCTTGGGCGCGATGACGTGGGCCGGACGCTCCAGCGCCAGGAACGCGCACGTCGCAGCCGTCATGCCCGACGCCAGCACCATCGCCGCTGAGCCGCGCTCCAGCTCGGTCAGGACATCCTCGGTCTGGCGCACCGTGGCGTTGTCGGGGCGGCCATAGACGAAGCCCTTGCGATACTGGTTGTCGGCGTCGCGCTGGTAGGTCGTCGTGATGTGGATGGGGGCGACGATGGCCCCCGTTGCCGCGTCGATGGCGCCACCGGCCTGGGCGGCGAAAGTCTCGGGCGTGATCGTCTTCATGGCGTCTTCCGGTGTCCGTTTCCGCCAAGCCTTACGCGCCCCGGAGGCGGGCCGCAACTCGCACCGTCGCCGAAGGGGCTTGCAATGCCGCGGACGGACGATATGTGGAGGCCCATGACCACACAGAGCCCTGAGACCACCACGCCGCCCCGCTCCGTCCTCATCACCGGCTGCTCGTCCGGCATCGGGCTTACCGCGGCCCGCACGCTCAGGCGGCGCGGCTGGCGCGTCATCGGCACGGCGCGCAAGCCCGCCGATCTCGAACGCCTGGCGCGCGAGGAAGGCATCGAGGTTCTGCCCCTGGAGCTGTCGGATCCGGCCTCCATCGCCGCCTGCGCCGCGGCGGCCCTTGAGCTGACCGGCGGCAGGCTCACCGCTCTCTATAACAACGCCGCCACCGGGCTGCTCGGCGCCGTCGAGGATGTTCCGGGCGACGTGCTGCGCCGCCACCTCGACATCGGCGTCGTCGGCCCGCAGGACCTCACGCGCCACATCATCCCGGCGATGCGCGCCAACGGCACCGGCCGCATCATCATCACCTCGTCCGTGCTCGGCATCGTCAGCGGTCCCTACCGCGGCATCTATTGTGCCGCCAAGTTCGCGCTCGAGGCCATTGGCGACGCCATGCGCTACGAGCTCGCCGGCAGCGGCCTCTCCGTCTCGCTGCTGGAGCCCGGTCCCATCCGGACGCAGTTCCTCCCCACCGCGCTCGACAACTTCTATGCCGGGATCGACATGGCGCACTCGCCGCACCGCGCGCGCTACGAGGAACGCATCGCCATCATGACGTCCGGCCACCGCGAGGGCGACCGGCGCCTCGGGCCGGAGCACGTGATGCCCTCGGTCATCCACGCGCTCGAAAGCCGCTGGCCGCGCGCCCGCTACCGCATCTCCTGGCAGACCAAGGCTGCCGCCATCGGCAAGCGCATCCTGCCGGGCGCGCTGCTCGACCGGATCCTCATGCGGATGTAGCGGGGCCGGGAAGCCGGTCAGGCACGATGATAGGGGTGGCCGGCGATGATGGTCGCCGCCCTGTAGAGCTGTTCGGCCAATACGATGCGTGCCAGCCCGTGCGGCAGCGTCATGGGACCGAGCGACAGCGTCTCCTGCGCCGCATCGAGCAGCGCCGCGCCGTGCCCGTCGGGACCGCCGATGGCGAAGGCCAGCGTCGTCGCGCCCGCGTCGCGCCGCGCGCGCACGAACCCGGCGAAGCCCGCGCTGTCCAGCGCGCGCCCGCGCTCGTCGAGCGCCACGAGAACCGAGGCCTGGCCAATTCCCTTCAGCAGCCGCTGCGCCTCGTCGGCCTGGCGCACGGCCGCCTCCTGCGCACGTCCCTCCGCCGTCTCGAACAGCCGCAGCGGTCCGATGCCGATGCGGCGGCCCGATTGCGCAAGACGGTCCCAGTAACGTGCAAAGAGAGCGCGGTCGGCGTCCTCCTTGAGGCGTCCGACCGCGGCAAGGACAAGTCGCATGACAATCGCGCTCCGGCCGGCGCGGCGCGCCGGCCCTCATGCCGTCAGAACGCGCGGCCCTTCAGTGCGCGGTCGTCTCGACCGGCCGCTCGGCCGACCACAGCTTCTCGAGGTTGTAGAACTCGCGCACCTCGGGACGGAAGACGTGAATGACGATGTCGCCCGTATCGATCAGGACCCAGTCGCACTGAGGCTTGCCCTGAACGCTGACGCGCCCCTGGCCGGCCTCCTTGAGCTTGCGCTGGATCTGGTCGGCGATCGCGCCCACGTGCCGGTCCGTCCGTCCGGTTGCGATCACCATGAAGTCGCCGATGGAAGATTTCCCCTTGATGTCGATCACCTTGATGTCCTCGGCCTTGGCGTCATCGAGCCAGGCGGTGATCTGTCCAGCGAGGGCTTCCGAGTCGTGCCGTGCAGGCACGAGGTCGGCCGGAGGCGTGCTTTTGCGAGCACCCTCAGCAGAGGTTCTCATCTTGTGTTGAGTGTCCTTTCGTCATCATCCCGTTCGGGTCGCGCTTCGCTGCCGACCGGCGCAAGGCCCCGTCGGCGACGCGAAAGCCTCGGCTCGCGGCCGAAGCACCCTCAAGAATAGGCAGCGGCGTGGCCAATTCAAGCCTTTCGCCTGCGCTTGCGCCACGGGCGTTTGGCAGCCCGGAACTATGGTTTCTGTGATTTTTCGGCAACAATTCGGGAACGCCGCATCTCGGTGGACGACAGCGGCGACAGGGGACCCGTAAGCATGGTCCAGGCCGGCGGCCCGGCGAGCGGCAGGGCCGCCGCCCTGAGTTCCGGAATGCGTGCGGCCGCAAAGGCCCGCGCGGCCTGCGAAGCCAGCGCCTTCATGCGCCAGCCCGGCCGGTCCACGACCGCGATCGGCATGAGCGAGAAAATCTCGCGCCACTGCTGCCAGCGATGAAAGCCCGCGAGATTGTCGGCGCCCATCACCCAGACGAAGTGCACGCGCGGGTAGCGGTGCGACAGGAAGGCCAGCGTCGCCGCCGTATACGCGCTCGGAAGGTCGGCTTCGAACCCCGTCACCTCGATGCGCGTGTCGTCGATGAGGGCGCGGCAGGCGGCAATGCGTTCCGCCAGCGGCGCCAGCTCGCCATGCGTCTTGAGCGGATTGCCGGGCGTGACGATCCACCAGACCTTGTCGAGCGCGAGCCGCTTCAGCGCGATCTCGCTCACCAGCCGGTGCGCGGCGTGCGGCGGGTTGAACGACCCGCCGAGGAGGCCGATCCTCTGCCCGGGTTCCGCGTGCGGTGGCTGTGCCGTGATACGGCCGAAGCGGACGAGCGCCGAACGGTACATCACGCGGCTCGCGGTTGTCTGGCGCGGCGCATCAGTCCGGCCTCGTCTGGCCGTTGCCGCGCACCACGTACTTGAAGGTCGTGAGCTGCTCCACGCCGACAGGCCCGCGCGCGTGCAGCTTGCCCGTGGCGATGCCGATCTCGGCGCCCATGCCGAACTCGCCGCCGTCGGCGAACTGCGTCGAGGCGTTGTGCAGCACGATGGCGCTGTCCACCCGGCTCAGGAAACGCTCCGCCGTCGCGGCATTCGCGGTCACGATGCAATCGGTATGCTGCGAGCCGTAGCGCGCGATGTGATCGATGGCGGCATCGACGCCGTCGACCACCTTCACCGCCACGATGGCGTCGAGATACTCCGTCGACCAGTCGGCCTCGGTGGCCGGGCTCACGCGCGCATCCGCGGCCCGGGTCGCCGCGTCGCCGCGCACCGCGCAGCCCGCATCGAGCAGCGCCTTGACGATCGCCTCCAGGTATCCCGCCGGCGCCGCCGCATCGACGAGCACCGTCTCGGTCGCGCCGCAGACCCCGGTGCGCCGCATCTTGCCGTTCACGGCGAGCGCGACGGCCATGTCGAGGTTCGCATCGCGGTCGACATAGGTATGGCAGATGCCTTCAAGGTGCGCGAACACCGGCACCCGCGCCTCCTCCTGCACGCGTGCGACGAGGCCCTTGCCGCCGCGCGGCACGATCACGTCGATGGCGCCGTCGAGCCCCTTCAGCATGAGGCCGACGGCCTCCCGGTCCGTCGTCGGCACCAGCGAGATCGCCGCTTCCGGCAGCTTGGTGGCGATCAGGCCCGTGCGCAGGCACTGGTGGATCATGCGCGAGGAGTTCACGCTTTCCGAGCCGGCGCGCAGGATCGCCGCGTTGCCTGCCTTGAGGCACAGCGCGCCGGCATCCGCCGTCACGTTCGGCCGGCTCTCGAATATGATGCCGATGACGCCGATGGGCACCCGCACGCGCGCGATGCGCATCTTGTTGGGCCGCGTCCACTCGGCAAGCACGGTTCCCACGGGATCGGCAAGCGTCGCGATATCCTCGAGCCCGCGCGCCATTGCCTCGATGCGCTTGTCGTCGAGCGCGAGGCGATCGAGGAACGCCGGCGTCGCACCCTTCTCGCGCGCCGCAGCGATGTCCGCTGCGTTGGCGTCGAGAATGGCACGCTTGCTCTCGCGCAGCGTCTGTGCCGCCACGAGCAGCACCTCGTTCTTGACCTCCGTCGGCGACAGCGCCAGCTCGCGCGCGGCGGCTCGCGCCTCGCGCCCGAGCGCCAGCATCGTCTCCTGCGTCGTCCCGAGCGACCCTTCCGGCCTGTTCATCGCTGCCGTCTCACCATCAAAATCCGTTTGCCTGCGTCTTGCGCGGCTGCGGCGGCACCAGCATACCGCTCCCGCGCCCTTGCCGCGATCTCCCTGTCGCTATGGTTCACGGTGCCTGGATGAGTGCGCCAGCGCCATGTGATCGCGATGAATGAGCTCCGCGCGCCCCTGGAACCCGAGGATCTTCGCCGCCTCGCTGCTCTTCTTTCCCACGATGCGCCGCGCATCCTCGTCGGCATAGGCGATGAGCCCGCGCCCCAGCTCGCGCCCGTCGGCGGCCCGGATGATGACGACATCGCCGCGATCGAAGGCGCCCGTTACGGCCGTGACGCCGGCCGGCAGCAGGCTCTTGCCCGACCCCAGCGCCTTCTCGGCGCCGGCATCCACCGTGACAGCGCCGCGCGGCTCGAGCTGTCCCGCGATCCAGCGCTTGCGCGCCGCCACCGGATCGGAGGGCGCGAGAAACCACGTGCAGGCCGCACCGGCCGCGATGGCTGAGAGCGGATTGGCGACGGTCCCGAGTGCGATCACCATGTTCGTCCCCGAGCCCAGCGCGATGCGGCCGGCCTCGATCTTGGTGATCATGCCGCCGCGCGACAGCTCCGTTCCCGCTTCGCCGGCCATCGCCTCGATCTCCGGCGTGATGGCGCGCACCTCGTCGATGCGCCGCGCCTCAGGATCGCTGGCGGGCGGCGCTGTATAGAGCCCATCGATATCGGACAGCAGCACGAGGCAGTCCGCGCTCACCATCGATGCAACGCGCGCCGACAGCCGGTCGTTGTCGCCGTAGCGGATCTCGCTCGTCGCCACGGTGTCGTTCTCGTTGACGACCGGAATGGCCTTGTACGCGAGCAACGTCTCCACCGTATTGCGCGCGTTGAGATAGCGCCGCCGCTCCTCGGTGTCGCCCAGCGTCAGCAGCACCTGCGCCGCCGTCAGGTCGTGCGGCCGGAAGGCCTCCTGGTAGGCGCCCGCGAGCGAAATCTGGCCCACCGCCGCGGCTGCCTGGGAGCGCTCGAGCGTCAGCGCGCCCTTCGGCAGGTGCAGGAGGTTGCGGCCGAGCGCGATCGCGCCCGACGAAACGAGGACGATCTCCTTGCCGGCCTTCGCCAGCGTCGCCACGTCGTCGGCGAGAGACTTCAGCCAGGCCGACTTCAACCGGCCGCTCTCGCGGTCGACGAGCAGCGCCGAGCCGATCTTGACGACGATGCGGCGCGCCCTGGCCCATTCGGGCCTCGCTTTTACCGCCGCGGTCGTTGAGCTTTGCTTTTGCGGTGTCATGGTGTCGTTCGCATCGGGGAGCGGAGAGGGAGACAGCGCGGCACGTGCCGCATCACGGCTGCCACCGCGGTCGCTCCGCCGCTGCACCCACCGTCCCGCCGCGCGCACGCTCGATCTCGCGCGCGATCGCGAACAGGGCCTCCTTCACGCCCAGGCCCGACACGGCCGACAGCACCAGCGGCTTCTTGCGCGCCGCCGCCTTGAGCGCGGCCGTCTTCTCCGCGATCGTTGCCTCGTCCAGTGCGTCGCATTTCGACAGCGCGACGATCTCCTTCTTCTTCGCGAGATCGGCGCCGTAGACCTTGAGCTCCTGCCGCACCGTGCGATAGGCCTGCGCCACATCCTCCTCGGTCGCATCGACGAGGTGCAGCAGGACGCGGCAGCGTTCGAGATGGCCGAGGAACCTCGTACCGAGGCCCGCGCCCTCGCTGGCGCCCTCGATCAGTCCGGGAATGTCGGCAAGCACGAAATCGACCGCGCCGGCGCGCACGACGCCGAGGTTGGGATGCAGCGTCGTGAACGGATAGTCGGCGATCTTCGGCTTGGCGGCGCTGACGGTCGCGAGGAGCGTCGACTTGCCCGCGTTGGGCAACCCGACGATGCCGGCGTCCGCGATCAGCTTCAGCCGCAGCCAGATGGTCAGCACCTCGCCCGGCAGTCCCGGGTTGGCGCGCCGCGGCGCCTGGTTGGTGGAGGACTTGAAGTGGGCGTTGCCGAAGCCGCCGTTGCCGCCCTTGGCGATCAGCACGCGCTCGCCGGGCTGCGTCAGGTCGGCGAGCAGCGTCGTCTGGTCCTCGGCATAGACCTCCGTTCCCGGCGGCAGGCGCACGACGACGTCCTCGCCGGATGCGCCGGCGCGGTTCTTGCCCATGCCGGGCCGGCCGTTCTGCGCCGTGAAGTGCTGCTGATAGCGGTAGTCGATGAGCGTATTGAGGTTGGCGACGCATTCGACCCACACGTCGCCGCCCCTGCCGCCGTCGCCGCCGTCGGGCCCGCCGAACTCGATGAACTTCTCGCGTCGGAACGAGATGCAGCCGGCTCCGCCGTCGCCGGAGCGTATATAGATCTTGGCCTGGTCGAGAAACTTCATCTGCCGTTCCGCCTTGCGTATCCGCTCATGCGCCGCCGGCCCCGCCCATCATTGCCGCGAGCCGCCGCCATCCGCCGCGCCGTCCGTTCGCAGGCGGCTCCGCGACAAGCCCGAGCGCCGCCGCCCGCACGCGGTCGAGCCGGCAGGAGACGGCATCGACATCGCGCCTGCGCGCCTCGCACCACTGGGGCGCGTGGCCGACCGTGACGAACCCGAGCTTGCCCAGCACCCGCTGCGATGCGGGGTTGTCGACGAAATGCGACGCCGAGAACGCAACGATGCCCGGATCGGTCAGGCCCTGCCGCAGAATGGCGCGCGCCGCCTCGGTGACGTAGCCCCTGCCCCACCAGGGGCGGCCGAGCCAGAAGCCCAGCTCGGCGACATTCGATGACCGCACGAAATAGCCGACCGATCCGACAAACACGCCTTCGAGCTCGATGGCGCACCTGAGTTCGCGCCGCGCGGGCTGCAGCCACAGCGCCGCCATGCGAGGCGTCAGCGGGCTTGGTATGTCGCTCGTCATGCCGGCGACGGACATGTCTCCGGCCAGCAGCGCAAATCGCTCGGCGTCGCTGGCGCGAAAAGCGCGCAGCACCAGCCGCTCGGTGCGCATCGGCAGCACCGTTCGGGGGCGGGACAAGCGCATCAGGCCTTCAAGCATTGTCCGCACTCATTCGCGGTCCGGCAGGACGTAGGTCAGGCAGCGGACCTCCTGCCCGCGCGCCGCGCACCATAGCATTTTCTCGCCGGTCGGCTGGAACCCCAGCTTGGCGATGACGCGGCCGGAGGCGCCGTTTTCCGCCATGTGGCTGATGAGGATGCGCGGCCGCGGCGTGCGCGCCACGAGCGCGCCCAGCACGGCGCGCGCCGCTTCGGTTGCATAGCCATGGCCCCAGTAGGGCTTCCCGATCCAGTAGCCGATGGAGATGTCCGTCCCGTCCTCGCCCGCGGGCGTCGTGCCGCAGCAGCCGACGAACGCGCCCTCGCGCGTGACGGCGAAGTGATCGCCGGGGCCCTGCGACTCGATGAACGCGAGCGCGTCGGCGATCATGTACGGGTGCGGGATGCGCGCCGTCATGCGCGCGACATCCCAGTCGCCGGCGAACCGCGCGATATCGTCGGCATCGCGACGCTCCACGGGCCGCAAAATCAGGCGCTCGGTCTGCAGGGTCTCCATGTCGTCGTTCCGTCTGCAAGGCACGCAAATAAAAAAGGGAGACGGCGCGCCATCTCCCTTCGTCCGTTTCCGGGTTTCCCGGCGCCACTGGACCGTGGCGCACGATCCGGCAGCTATTCTGCGGCGACGGCCGGCGGTCGAACCGACACGTACACGCGGCCGTTGGCCTTGGTGGCGAACTCGACCTTGCCGTCGATCTTCGCAAACAGCGTGTGGTCGGTCCCCATGCCGACGTTGGCGCCGGGGTGAACCTTCGTGCCGCGCTGGCGGACGAGGATATTGCCGGCGATGACGCTCTGGCCGCCGTAGCGCTTCACGCCGAGGCGCCGGCCTGCCGTGTCGCGGCCGTTGCGGGACGAGCCGCCTGCCTTTTTGTGTGCCATCTCAGTTGTCCTTTAATCCTGGGTCGATACCGGGGCTCTCGCCTCAGGCGATGATCTCTTTGATCCGAACCGTCGTCAGTTCCTGGCGGTGACCGCGCCGGCGCCGCGAGTTCTTGCGGCGGCGCTTCTTGAAGGCGATGACCTTGGCGCCGCGGCCCTGCTCGACGACCTCTGCCGTCACCTTGGCATTGGCCACCAGCGGCGCGCCGACCTTGGGCTCGCCCGAGCCGCCGCCGAGCATCAGCACGTCGGTGAACTCGACCTTGGCGCCGGCGTCGCCGGCAATCTTCTCGATGATCAGAATGTCGTCGGCGGAAACGCGATACTGCTTGCCGCCCGTCTTGATGACTGCGTACATGGTTGAAAGTCCTGTTCTTTCTCCGCGCCCTTCGGCGCCGCATCGAAATGCGGGCTTGGGAGGACGGCCTGGTCGGCGGCCGTCGGAGCCTCGGGCAGCGACGTGACGCGCGGCGGCTCAAGCCCCCGCGCAGCGGCGCGCACTATCCTCGAAACACCCTGCAAAGTCAATTGCGGCAACGGCTTGCACGCCGCGACCGGCCAAGCTACAAGCCACCGCTTGCCAGCGCCGCAGCCCCCGTTTACCCAGAATTGCCCGCGCCCGCGGTCCGGAGAGGTGGTCGAGTGGTTGAAGGCACCGCACTCGAAATGCGGCATACTCGCAAGGGTATCGTGGGTTCGAATCCCACCCTCTCCGCCATTCCCCAGAAATCGCAATGTGTCCGGCTGTGCCCTGACGCGCCGGATTTTCCAAAATAACGCTTTTATATCAATATATTACCGCATATCCCGCGATGGCTCACGCGTCCTCGGCAAGCACCGAGCTTAGGATCCGATAGGCCTCGCCGCCGGTCGGAACACCGCAATACACGGTCAGATGCTGCACGACCTCGATGAGCTGTTCGCGCGTACAGCCGTTTTTCCTCGCCAGCCTGGCGTGCAGCTCGAATTGCTGGAACCGCTGTTGCGCACCCAAGATCGACAGCGTCATAAGACTGCGATCGCTAAGCGGTACGGAGCCATCGGCCCAGACCTGCCCGAAGCAGGACGAAGTGATCAACTTCTGAAATTTCTGCGTCAACGGGTCCTGCGGCGCGAACGCTCGCTCGACGCTTTCGCCGCCGAACATTCGCGCGCGGATCTCGAGCCCCTTCGCGACGTCATCCATCCCAGCCTCTCTAGTCGTTGTTCGCCGGCATCCAATCGACAGCATCGCCGTGGAGCCGCGCCAGCAACCGGTGATCGTCGTATTCCGTGTAGACCGCAAAGCGTCCCGTCGTGCGCTCCTGCAGATAGCGGCGCAGCATGTTGGCGACACCGGGTGCCATCAAGTCATTCCACGGCAGAGCCGCGGTGTCGAACATCCGCCCCTCCGGCATGCCCTCGCGCCCGGCGGCAAGCGGCCGACGCAACCGGCCGCGATGCGTGACGTACAGTGTGCCGGTCTTCGGGTCCTGAAAGACGGAAAAGAGGAAACTCACCTCGACGTCGGCACCAAGGCGGCTCAGCAGCATCTGCAGCTTTTGCGACGGCGATACGTCGCCTGGAACGAGGGCGCTCGATGGCAGCGTCCAGGCCGACTGCTGATCTGCACGACACAGCAGGATCTGCTGATCCGACTCCGCGATGCAGCCGAGGACCAGGCTGCCCATCCGCGCATGCTCGATCGCGCGATCCTCGATATCGAATCCGACGAAGCTGCCCTGAAAATAACCCAGGGGCCGCGTCGCGCCGGCCATAAACTCATCGACCTGCGCCAGGATGATCAGATGATCGCCCGCCGGCGTGACCGTGCTGGTGCGACACTCGAGCCAGGCCAGCGACTTCTTGATTCTGGGCGCTCCGCCCCGGCCTGCTTCCCAGGCAACGGTCTCAAATTTGTCAGGGTCTTTGGATGCGAACTTGATCGCCGTCCCGCGCTGGTTCTCGGCCAGGATGTTTATGCCGATGGTCTGGCTGGCCGCAAATACGCCGGCGCTGGCCGCGTTCCTTGCGATGCAGACGAGTATCAGCGGTGGATCGAGCGAGACCGATGTGAAGGAATTGGCAGTGAACCCGCGTGGCCGACCGTCCGCGTCGATGGTGGTGACAACCGTCACGCCTGTGAGAAAGCTGCCGAACGCGCGCCGCAGGAGGCGCACGTCGGCCAGCGTGTCGAGCGCGTTCATTCGGCCACCTGCGGTCTCACCCTGCCGTCGGATCGGTCGAGCAGGGGGCTGCCGAACAGGCGGCCGTAGCCCACGAGGCTGTCGTCGATGCCCGCGAGCCGAAGCGCATGCCAGGCCAGCGACTGGTTGCTGCTGATGACGGGTTTGCCGGTGCGCCGCTCGGCCTCGTCGAGAATGCCGACCGTGCGCAAGCCGCCGCACGAGATAAACAGCGCATCGATGTCGTCGCGGTCCGCCTCTACGGTCGCGGCCAGCACGGCATCGGGCGCGACGCTGCACATCTCGGAACCGAGCGTCAGCCCGAAGGTCACCGCGTGCACAACCTCAATTCCGGCCATCTCCAGGTGATCGCGCATGGCAGCGGTCACAGCCGTTGTGTAGGGGCTCACGAGCGCGATCCGCCGTGCGCCAAGCGAACGCAGTGCCGCAACAGAACTGTGGAACTGGTCGGTGACCGCGGCATCGCCGTGCACCGAGCGAATGGCTTCGGCGATCTTGGCTTCGCCGATGGCGATGGCTCCGGACGTACAGCCGTAGGCGACGACGCTGAGCGGGAATGCCGGCCGCAACGTGCCGGCCGCGCGGGCGAGATCGCCTTGCATGGCCGCCAGGTCGGCAAGGCTCACGCTATCGCTGTCGCTGATCCGCGTTGTCAACAACAGCACGCCGTCATGCGCCAGCATCTGGTGCAGCTCGCCTTCGGTGGTCATGCCGCTGCCGAGGCTGATCAGGCCGACGCGCGCCCGCGCACCCGGCGGCGGTCCGACCTCGACGCTGCGGACAGTGATGGCGCAGGTCATGCAAGCTTCCTTTCCAGGCGCCGGCGCAGCGAGGCAATGAGGACCAGAATTGCGAGGCTGATGCCGATCAGGATCGTCGAAACGGCTGCCAGCGTCGGATCGACCTCGAGCCGGATACCGTCCCAGAGCTTCTTGGGCAGCGTGGAGACAAAGGGGTCGCTCAGAAACAGCGCGATGATGAGCTCGTCGAACGAGACGAGAAACGCCAGCAGGCTCGCCGACAGCAGACCGGGCATCACCAGCGGCAGCGTTACCCGCCACAGCGTCACGATACGACCGGCGCCGAGACTTCGCGCCGCGTTCTCGATCGCTGGATCGACCCCGCGGAATGCCGCGGTCATGACGGTGATCACGAAGGGTATCGCCAGCACGGAATGCGCGATGACGAAGCCGGTAATCGTCCCGACCAGACCGATCTGGATCAGCAGCTTGTAGAGTGCGATGGCAAGCACCAGGCTCGGCACGATCAGGGGCATGAGAATGCAGGATTTCACGATCCGCTTCCCGGCGAACGTGCCGCGCGTCAAGCCGTAGGCGCCGAGCGTGCCCAAAGTCACCGCCACCACCGCTGTGAGCAGGCCTGTCAGGAAGCTCGTGTAGGTCGCGTCGACCCAGCCGGGCAGCTCGAGATAGCGCTTATACCAGTGCAGCGTGAACCCGCGCGGCGGAAACTCGATGATGGTCGTCGGGTTGAACGAGATCGGCACGACGATCAGGTTCGGCAGCGCCAGGAAGACGAGGACCAACCCCGTGAAGACCTGCAATGCGATAGACCCGGCGCTGACGCCGCGCTCCCTGCCCATCAGCGGGTCTCCTCGGCATCGTCGAGGGAGGAGAAGCGCTCGTAGACGAGATAGAGCGCCGTGGTCACGAAAAGCAGGATTCCCGACAGCGCCGACGCGAACGCCCAGTGCGTGCCTTCGTTCACTTCCTGCTCGATGAGCTGCGAGAGTATGATCCCGTTCGCGCCTCCCATGAGCGCGGGCGTCACGTAGAAGCCGCAGCTGATGATGAACACGAGAAGAGCGCCAGCAGCGACACCCGGCAGCGTGAGCGGAAAATAGATGCGCGCGAATGCCCGCCATGGCGACGCGCCAAGGCTTTCGGCTGCATCCGTCAGGCTCGAGGGTACGTTTTTCATGACCGCATAGACCGGCAGGATCATGTACGGCAGCATGACATGCGTCATGCCCAGCAGAACGGCGAACGTGTTGTACAGCAGCGGCAGGGGCTCGCTGACAATGCCGGCGTTCATCAGCCCCGTATTGATCACGCCGTTGCGCCCCAGCAGGGCGATCCATGCGAACACGCGAACCAGAATGCTCGTCCAGAACGGAATGAGCACCAGCGCGAGGATGATCGCCTGCATTCGGCCCGAGGCGTGCGCAATGACGTAGGCGACCGGATAGCCGAGCGCCGCACAGATCAGCGACGTGAAAAAGCTGATGAAGAGCGTGCGCCAGAGAATCTGCAGGTAGATGCCGCTGGTCAACGCCCGATGATAGTGCTTCAGCGTGAAGTCCGGATCGAACAGTCCGTGGGCGAGAAACTGGACGACGGGAAGGAAGAAGAACACAAGCAGGAACAGGAAGCAGGGGACGAGGAAGGAGAAGGTGATCGCCTTCTCCTTGAGCTCGATCCTGGCCAGCGCCGTGTCTGCCGTGGCTGCAACAGCCATGCGTCACCTGTCGTGGCGGCGGCTCCGAGGCCGCCGCAGTTTTTGGGGCCCGATCAACCTTTCAGGCGCCATTCCTTCCAGCGCTGGACCAGCTTGTCGAAGTTCGGTCCCCACCACTTGGCATCCATGGTGACCTGCCTGTCGCTGTAGGCTGCCGGCAGCAGGGGCAGACGGTCCTTCGCCACATACTGGACCGCCGACTTGTTCACCGGTCCCATGGTGATGTACTTGCTGATCCGCGCATTGTTCTCAGGCAGCACGGCCCAGGCGATGAACAGCATCGCCAGATCCTTGTTCGGCGCACCCTTGGTGATGGCAAAGCCGTCGCCGCTGGTCTGCGCACCGTCCCAGACGATCTTCAGCGGCACTCCCTGCTCGATCAGTGTGTCGAGGCGGTTGCTGTAGGCCTGAGCCAGGGCCACCTCCTTGTTGGCGAGAAGCTGCGGCGATTGCGCGCCGACGGTCCACCAGATGGCGTGCTCCTTTATCTCGTCGAGCTTGGCGAACGCCTTGGCAATCTTCTCCTCGGTCAGGGGGTACACCTGATCCTTCGGCACGCCGGCGGCAATCAGTGCGAACGGGATGTTGTGGATCGGCTCGTCGTGCAGGGCACGCTTGCCCGGATATTTCTTCAGATCCCAGAGGGCAGCCACCGACGTCGGCGGCTCGCCCTGGACCATGTCCGCGCGATACGCGAGAATGGTGGAGTAGGTGCAATTGCCGACACCCCACTTGAACAGGAAATCATCCGGAATTCCCGACTTGTCGACGATGCTGTAGTCGATCTCTTCAAGATTGTTGCTGAGCCCCAGAGGGTCGATGCGATAGGTCGCAAAATCACAGATGTCCCACGTCACCTTGCCGCTCTGGACCATCGCCATGACCTTGGGATTGAGCGGCGGCCCGTCCTC
>JBFWWW010000010.1:0-40806 GCA_050245975.1 Hyphomicrobiaceae bacterium | reverse complement strand
ATTACGAAAGCTCCATTCCCCCGGTCCTCCTTCCACTCGAGCCGCCGGGCTGGCCCCGTCCCAAGGGGTTTTCCAACGGCCTGATCGGGCAGGGGCGCACCGTGTTCATCGCCGGACAGGTCGGCTGGGACGCGAACGGTGCATTCCCTCGCGGATTTGCCGCGCAGGTGCGCCAGGCGCTGGAGAACATCCTCTCCGTTCTCGCGGTCGCGGGGGGCGATGCACGTCACATCGGGCGCATGACGTGGTATGTCACGGACATGGAGGCCTACCGCAGCGGCGCCGCGGAGATCGGCGCGGCCTATCGCGGCGTCATGGGACGGCATTTTCCGGCCATGACGCTGGTCGAGGTGAAGAGCCTTGTCGAGCGCGAGGCGCAGGTGGAGATCGAGGCCACGGCGCTGCTGCCGGTCGTTCAGGAGAACCTGCCGTGACGGCCAGACGGATCGACCTCAACTCCGACATGGGCGAGAGCTTCGGCGCCTGGACCATGGGTGACGATGCCGCGATGCTGGAGATCGTGACGACGGCCAATGTCGCCTGCGGCTGGCATGCCGGCGATCACAACGTCATGTTCCGCGCCGCCGAGCTGGCGAAGAAGAACGGCGTGGCGATCAGTGCGCATCCGAGTTTCAACGATCGCGAGGGTTTCGGCCGCAGGGTGATCCGCGGCGACAGCATGGCCGAGATCGAGCGCATGGTGGCCTACCAGATCGGCGCGCTGCAGGCGCTCGCGGCGATGGCCGGTCATACGGTGACGCTCGTCAAGCCGCACGGTTCGCTCGGCAACCTGTGCGCGGCCGAGGATGAATTCGCCATGGCCGTCGGGCGTGCGATGAAGGCCGTGGATCCGACGCTCATCTATGTCGTCATGCCGGGTCTTGCAGCCGATCGCGCCGCCGAGGCGCTGGGTCTGCGCGCCATGCGCGAGTTCTTCGCCGACCGCGCCTATGACGACGATGGCCAGCTCACAAGCCGCAGAAAGCCGGGCGCCGTCATCCACGACGCCGAGGCCGCGGCCGAGCGCGTGCTGCGCACGCTGGAGGACGGCGCGGTGACGACGGCAAGCGGACGCAAGCTGCCGATCGCGATCGATTCCATCTGCGTGCACAGCGACACGCCGGCAGCGGTCGCCATGGCGCGCAAGGTCCGCGGCCGGCTGGAAGAGGCCGGCTACGCCATCAAGCCGTTCACGTCAGCCTGACGCAGCCGAGCCGGCAAGCCCGCCCATGCGCTCGATGAACCGGGCGACCTCCGGCACGCCGCTGCCGGCGCGGATGTTGGTGAAGACGAACGGCTTGTCGCCGCGCATTTTCCTGCTGTCGCGCTCCATGACCGAGAGGTCGGCGCCCACGTGCGGCGCCAGGTCGATCTTGTTGATGACGAGCAGATCGGAGCGGGTGATGCCGGGGCCGCCCTTGCGCGGGATCTTCTCGCCCTGGGCGACGTCGATGACGTAGATCGTCAGATCGGCGAGCTCCGGGGAGAAGGTGGCGGCGAGATTGTCGCCGCCCGATTCGATCAGGACGACATCGACGCGCGGAAACTTCGCCGTCATCTCGGCCACGGCGGCAAGATTGAGCGAGCAGTCCTCGCGGATGGCCGTGTGCGGGCAGCCACCGGTTTCCACGCCCATGATGCGCTCGGATGGCAGCGCCCCGGCGCGCATGAGGATGAGCGCATCCTCCTTGGTGTAGATGTCGTTGGTGATGGCGACGATGTCATAGACGTCGCGGAACCGCTTGCAGAGCGCCTCCATGAGCGCGGTCTTGCCCGAGCCGACCGGCCCGCCGATGCCGACCCTGAGAGGGCCGTGCGTTGCCCGTGTCATCGCGTGTCACTCCTGATCCCGGGCTGCCGCTACGAACGAAACAGCCGCGAATATTGGGTTTCATGCCGCATGGCGGCGATGTCCGAGCGGAACGCCGCCGTGCCGAGGTCGTCGAGGGTCGCGGTGGCGGCTTCCACGGCGCGCAGCCGCAGGTCGCCGACGAGATCGGCGACGGTGCGCTGGCCGTCCGTCTGGCCGATGACGCCGAGGCGGACGGCAGCGGAAACGATCGCGCCGACCCAGGCGACGAGGTAGGCCTCGAGCGTCGGCTCCAGCGATATGCCGTGCAGCGCCGCCGCGATGCCGACGGCGACGGGATAGGCCGTCTGCGCTCCCGCCGCCTTCATGCAGGCATCGAGATGCGGTGCCGGCCAGGCCGAGGCGATGGCGGTGAGGAAGGCCGTGCCCTGCGTTGCGGTTTCCAGCAGGCGCTCGCTCGACCCGGACAGGGCCAGCGCAAGCTCGTTCACCTCACCGACCCCGGCAACATCGCGCGTCGCGGCCGCGCGCCAGGCCTGCGCCAGCAGGATGGCATCGTTGCGCGGCGCGCCGTGGGCAACGAGCCCGCCGATCCAGCCGGCAAGCGTCGCGGCGTCGCGCACGTCGCCCTCCTCGACGGCCCATTCGAGGCCGTGGCTGTAGGCGAAGCTGCCGACAGGGAACGCGGGCGACAGCCAGATCTGCAGCGGCAGCGCGGAGTTGCGGGTCTCAGTGGTCATGGCCGTGATCGTGGTCATGGTCGTGGTGGTGATGGTGCCCATGGCCGCCCGCATAGGCGCCGCCTTCGGGATTGAACGGCTCCTCGACCGCGCGCACGCTGCCGCCCAGTCCTCGCGCCATGTCCTCGATCACGTGATCGCGGCGGATGAGCAGCCGCCGTCCATCGAGCACGGTCGGCAGATGGCGGTTGCCCAGGTGCCAGGCAATCCGGACCAGGCCGGCCATATCCGGGCAGGTGATCTCGGCCAGCGGCTCCGCGGCAGCGATGACGGCGATGCGGCGGCCATCCTCGAGGCGCAGCACGTCGCCATGCGCAAGCCGGCGCGTTTGCTCCAGATCGAGCAGTAACTCGATGCCGCTCTCGCCGCGCATGAGGATGCGGCGGCGATGGCGCTGATCAAAATCGAGCACCACCCGGTCCTCGATGAGGCCGGCGCGGGCGCCGTTCTGTTCCACCTGCGTGGCGCGGATCATGGCTTGCCTCAGAACAGGAAGTAGCGTTGCGCCATCGGAAGCTCCTTGGCCGGTTCGCACACCAGCAGCTCGCCATCGGCGACGACGCGGTAGGTTTCCGGATCGATCTCGATGTTGGGCGTCGCGCCGTTGTGGATCATGGACGATTTCGAGATGCCGCCGCGGACGTTCTCGACGGCGACGACGGTCTTCTCCAGTCCGAGCTTGCGGCGGATGTCGTTCGCCGCGGCCGCCTGGCTGACGAAGGTGAGCGCGCTGCGCGGCAGGGCCTTGCCGAAGGCGGCGAACATCGGGCGGTAGTGCAACGGCTGCGGCGTCGGGATCGAGGCGTTCGGATCGCCCATGGATGCGGCCACGATCGATCCCCCCTTGATGACGAGGTCGGGCTTCACGCCGAAGAATGCCGGCGACCAGAGCACGAGGTCGGCCAGCTTGCCGGCTTCGACGGAGCCGATGTGGCGCGCCACGCCGTGCGCGATGGCCGGGTTGATGGTGTACTTGGCAATGTAGCGCTTGACGCGCGCGTTGTCGCCGGCGCCGTCGCCCGGGAGCGCGCCGCGCTGCCGCTTCATCTTGTCGGCCGTCTGCCAGGTGCGCAGGATCACTTCGCCGACGCGCCCCATCGCCTGGCTGTCGGAGGACATCATGGAGAGCGCGCCCAGGTCGTGCAGGATGTCTTCCGCCGCGATGGTTTCCTTGCGGATGCGGCTTTCGGCAAAAGCGAGGTCCTCGGGAATGGCGCTGTCGAGGTGGTGACAGACCATCAGCATGTCGAGGTGCTCGTCGAGCGTGTTGACGGTGAAGGGGCGCGTGGGATTGGTGGAGGAGGGGAGCACGTTGGGCAGCCCTGCCACCTTGAGGATGTCGGGAGCATGGCCGCCGCCGGCGCCTTCCGTATGGAAGGCGTGAATGGTGCGGCCCTTGAAGGCTTCGATCGTGTCCTCGACGAACCCGCTCTCGTTGAGCGTGTCGGAGTGGATCATCACCTGCACGTCATGGTCGTCGGCGACGGCGAGGCAGTTGTCGATCGCCGCCGGCGTCGTGCCCCAGTCCTCGTGCAGCTTGAGCGAGCAGGCGCCGGCCTCGATCTGCTCGACGAGAGCGCCGGGCAGCGAAGCGTTGCCCTTGCCGGCAAAGCCGAGGTTCATGGGAAAGGCGTCGGCCGCTTCCAGCATGCGCGCAATGTGCCAGGGGCCGGGCGTGCAGGTGGTGGCGTTAGTGCCGGTCGCGGGGCCCGTGCCGCCGCCGAGCATGGAGGTCACGCCCGACATGAGCGCTTCCTCGATCTGCTGCGGGCAGATGAAATGGATATGCGTGTCGAAGCCGCCGGCGGTGAGGATCTTACCCTCGCCGGCAATGACTTCCGTACCCGGGCCGATGACGATGGTGACGCCGGGCTGGATGTCCGGGTTGCCGGCCTTGCCGACCGCGGCGATGCGGCCGTCCTTCAAGCCGACGTCGGCCTTGACGATACCCCAGTGATCGATGATGAGGGCGTTGGTGATGACGGTGTCGACCGCGCCCTTCGCACGCGTGACCTGCGACTGGCCCATGCCGTCGCGGATGACCTTGCCGCCGCCGAACTTCACCTCCTCGCCGTAGATGGTGAAATCCTTCTCCACCTCCACCAGCAGCGCGGTGTCGGCGAGACGGACGCGATCGCCCACGGTGGGACCGAACATGTCCGCATAGGCGGACCGTGACATGCGGGCGCTCATTTCTTCTTCCCCTGCGACTTCTTTCCCTGCGCCTTTGCCGGCGCGGGCTTTTTCGCCGCCCCGGAGGCCGACGCATCGATCCTGCCCATCACGTCCTGGCGGAAGCCGTAGACAGTGCGGGTGCCCGACAGCGGCACCAGCGTCACCTCGCGCGTCTGCCCCGGCTCGAAGCGGACGGCGGTCCCGGCCGCGATGTCGAGCCGCTGTCCGCGCGTCTTAGCGCGATCGAACTTCAGCGCCGGATTGGTCTCGAAGAAATGGTAGTGCGATCCGACCTGGATGGGGCGATCGCCCGTGTTGGCGACCTCGAGCGTGGTGCGTTCGGCCCCGTCGTTGAACGTGATGTCGCCTTGCGCGGCGATGATCTCGCCGGCGACGACGCGGGAGGCTTTTGCCCCGCGGATCGGGTTGTGCACGGTGACGAGCTTGGTGCCGTCGGGGAATGTGGCCTCCACCTGCACGTCGGCGATCATCTCGGCGATGCCGTCCATCACCATGTCGGCGCTGACGACATGCGCGCCCGCCTCCATCAGCTCCGCGACGGAGCGCCCGTCGCGCGCGCCTTCGACAACGGCGTCGGTGATGAGGGCCACCGCCTCCGGGTAGTTGAGCTTGACGCCGCGCTCGAGCCGCCGCCGCGCGACGCCGGCCGCCATGGCGATCAGCAGCTTGTCCTTTTCGCGAGGTGTGAGATGCATCGGCCTCCCCGATCGTTCTGCTTGTCAGATGGACCAGACCCGCGGTGCGGGGCCGGGCATGAAATGGCGTGCTGCGGCGAGCGCGTCGCGCCGGAGCCGCATGGGGTCGGCGCCGGCAAAGCGGGCGACGATCATGTCGTTCCACCCGCTCGCGCCGCACCGGCATGCGGCGCCGGCCAGGACGCGGCGCAGGCCTGCGAGCCTGGTTGCGGATTTGCCTGCGATATGAACGAGCGTGGCGATGGCGCGCGCGCCCTTGCCGGTCGCGGCACCCGCCAGCGTCTCCGCAATGGGTCCCGCGAGGTGCACGTCCTCGGCTAGAACGAGGCGGCCGGCCCTGCGGATGCGCCAGCGGTCCCGGAACAGCCCGCGCGTGAGGTCCTCGCCGCGCGCGATGCGCCCGAACACGACGATCTCCAGCACCGTGAGACTGGAGCTTTGGGCCATGTCGACGTCCAGCGTGCGCACGACCTGAGCGCCATCGAACAGGATCGTCTCCTGCGGCAGCCAGCCGAGGGACGCCCGCTCGGCCAGGGACAGGCGGACGGCGACGCGAGCCGGCGCGGCGTCGGCGCGGTAGATCTTCTCGGCGGACTGGGTGGTGAGGAGCGCCGATGTGCCTTTCTCCAGTCGGCAATCGATGTCGATGCGGTCGCCGCCGGCGAGGCCGCCCGCGGTGTTCACGAGCACACCCTGCGCCGGACCATCCGCATTGGGGAAGCGGATGCGCAAACCGCCGGTCTCGAAGATGTCGAGGGGCGCGGTGCGCGGCCCGGCGCGGCGGAGAGACACGCGCAGCTGGCCCGTCGCACGGATGTAGCCGGGGACGGCGGTGGTCGCGGCTGCGCGATCAAACGGTGAGGCGTTGACGTACATCGGGATCTTGCAACCTGCGGCGATCTCCCGACAGCACGATAGCGCCGCGCTCCATAATGGCAAAGCGGTCCGCGATCTCGCGCGCGAAGTCGAAGTACTGCTCGACCAGAACGATCGCCATCTGCCCCTTGTCGCGCAGGTAGGAGATGGCGCGGCCGATGTCCTTGATGATGGAAGGCTGGATACCCTCGGTCGGCTCGTCCAGCACGAGAAGGCGCGGACGCGTGACGAGGGCGCGGCCGATGGCGAGCTGCTGCTGCTGGCCGCCCGAGAGGTCGCCGCCGCGCCGGTGCAGCATGCCCTTGAGAACCGGGAACAGCTCGAAGATCTCGTCGCTGATCCGCCGCTCGCCGCGCGGCAGGGGAGCAAAGCCGGTCTCCAGGTTCTCGCGCACGGTCAGCAGGGGGAATATCTCGCGGCCTTGGGGAACATAGGCCACGCCGCGCCGCGCCCGCTCGAAGGGGCGCAGGCGGTCGATCTCCTGGCCGTCGAGCCGGATGTGGCCGGCCGCGATCGGCTGCAGGCCGACGATGGCGCGCAGGAGCGAGGTTTTGCCGACGCCGTTGCGGCCGAGGACGCAGGTGACCTCGCCCACCTTGGCCTCGAGCGAGACGCTGCGCAGCGCCTGCGCGGCGCCGTAGCGCAGGTCGACCTGCTCCATCGTCAGCATGGGCGGATTCCCCGGGGAACGGACTTGTCGAGCACGCGGAGCTGAACGTTGCCGATCCGCCGGCTGCCCTTGACCACGCGGCGCTGCGGCGCCGGCGGTTGCTCCGGCTTGCCGGCGGACGGGCCCGCAGCGGGCCTGCGCACGAGGCGCTCCTCGGGCTCCAGCGGCCGGACGACGAACGGATTGCGCGGGCGGATCATGCGTTGTCTCCCTTGTCAGCGTCCCAGATACACCTCGATGACGCGCTCGTTGGCGCTCACCTGGTCAAGATTGCCCTCGGCAAGCACCGCGCCCTCGTGCAGCACCGTCACCTTCACGTCGAGCGCGCGCACGAAATCCATGTCGTGCTCGACGACGATGACGGAGTGGTCCTTGGCGATGGTCTTGAGGAGCTCGGCGGTCTGCGCCGTCTCCGCGTCGGTCATGCCGGCCACCGGCTCATCCACCAGCAGCAGCTTCGGGTCCTGCGCCAGCAGCATGCCGATCTCGAGCCATTGCTTCTGCCCGTGGCTCAGCTCGCCGGCGAGCCGGTGACGGTGGTCGCCGAGCCGCGTGGTGGCGAGAATCCCGCCGATGCGGTCGCTCTGCGGGCGGTCCGTGCGCGCGAACATGGTTTTGAACGGGGCGCGCGGGGCCTTGAGCGCCAGCAGGATGTTGTCCTCGACGGTGTGGCTCTCGAAGACCGTGGGCTTCTGGAACTTGCGGCCGATGCCGAGCTCGGCGATCTGGCATTCGTCGCGCGTGGTGAGGTCCACCTCGCCGCCGAAATAGACCTCGCCGTTGTCCGGCCGCGTCTTGCCGGTGATGACGTCCATCATCGTCGTCTTGCCGGCACCGTTGGGGCCGATGATGGCGCGCATTTCTCCCGGCGCGATGACGAGCGACAGGCCGCGCAGGGCTTTGTAGCCGTCGAAAGCCACCTCGACCGAGTCGAGGTAGAGCAGCGAGCTGGTGAGTGCGCTGGAGACCGAGGCATCAAGCATGGCGGGCCCTCATTCCGCGGCCTGCGGCACGGCTGACGGCGATGCGCCGTTCCGCGCCCCCGTGCGGCGATTGCGGATGCCGCCGACCAGGTCGGACAGCGCGCCGAGGATGCCGCGCGGCAGGAATATGGTGACGGCGATGAAAAGCCCTCCGAGCAGGAACAGCCAGTAGGGCGCCAGCAGGCCGGTCGTGAAGGTGGTCTTGAGGTAGTTGACGAGCACGGCCCCGAGAGCCGCGCCGATGAGCGTGCCGCGGCCGCCGACCGCGACCCAGATCACCACCTCGATGGAGTTGGCGGGCGAAAATTCGCTCGGATTGATGATCCCCACCTGCGGCACGTACAGCGCGCCGGCGACGCCCGCCATCATGGCCGACAGGGTGAAGACGATGGTCTTGTAGGTGTCGACGCGATAGCCGCAGAAGCGCGTCCGGCTTTCGGCGTCGCGAATGGCGATGAGAACCTTGCCGAATTTCGAGGCGACGACGAAGCGGCAGATCAGGTAGCCGGCAAGCAGCGCCGATGCGGACAGCGCAAACAGCATCGATCGCGTGCCGTCCGACTGGATGTTGAAGCCCAGGATGTCCTTGAAGTCGGTGAGCCCGTTGTTGCCGCCGAAGCCCATGTCGTTGCGGAAGAACGACAGCCAGAGGGCATAGGTGAGCATCTGCGTGATGATGGACAGGTAGACGCCGGTGACGCGGCTGCGGAAGGCAAACCAGCCGAACACGAACGCCAGGATCCCGGGCACCAGGACGATCATCGCCAGCGCGAACGGGAACCAGTCGAAGCCGTACCAGTACCAGGGCAGCGACTTCCAGTTGAGGAAGACCATGAAGTCGGGAAGGACCGGATCGGCGTAGACGCCGCGGGTGCCGATCTGGCGCATCAGGTACATGCCCATGGCGTAGCCGCCGAGGGCGAAGAAGGCGCCGTGACCGAGCGACAGGATGCCGGCATAGCCCCAGATCAGGTCGAGGGAGAGGGCGAGCAGGGCAAAGCACAGGTATTTGCCCAGCAGCGTCATCGTCGTCGTCGAAACGTGCAGCGCCGAGGAGGCCGGCAGCATGAGATGCGACAGCGGCACGAAGATCGCCAGCGCGGCCAGCCCGATGACAAAGGCGAGCGCGAGCCGGTCGGAGATGAAGGTTGAGCGCAGGGTCATGCTTCCACCGCCCTCCCCTTGAGCGCGAAGAGGCCGCGCGGCCGCTTCTGGATGAAGAGGATGATGGCGATCAGAAGGGCGATCTTGCCGAGAACGGCACCCGCGTAAGGCTCGAGCAGCTTGTTGGCGAGGCCGAGAGACAGGGCGCCGACGAGCGTGCCCCAGAGGTTGCCGACGCCGCCGAAGACGACCACCAGGAAGCTGTCGACGATGTAGCTCTGGCCGAGATTGGGACTGACGTTGTCGATCTGCGACAGCGCGACGCCGGCGAGGCCGGCGATGCCGGAGCCGAGGCCGAAGGTCAGCGCGTCGATGCGGGCCGTCGGAATGCCCATGGCGCTCGCCATGCGGCGGTTCTGCGTGACGGCGCGCACATGCAGACCGAAGCTGGTGAACCTCAGCGCCGCCAGCAGCGCGACGAAGATGATGGCGGCGAACAGGATGATGATGAGCCGGTTCCAGGTGACGGCGAGCTCGCCGACCTTGAACGTGCCGGTCATGAAGCTCGGCGCGGATACCTCCCGGTTGGTGGGACCGAAGATCGTCCGCACGGCCTGCTGCAGGATGAGGCTGATGCCCCAGGTGGCGAGCAGCGTTTCCAGGGGCCGGCCGTAGAGGAAGCGGATGACGCCGCGCTCGATGGCGACACCGACGGCACCGGCGACGAGAAATGCCAGCGGCACGGCGATGGCGAGCGAATAGTCGAGCAGGGCCGGGTTGGTCTGGCGCATGAACTCCTGCACGACGAACGTCGTGTAGGCGCCCAGCATGACCATCTCGCCATGCGCCATGTTGATGACGCCCATGACGCCGAAGGTGATGGCAAGGCCGATCGCCGCGAGCAGCAGGACGGAGCCGAGCGACAGGCCGTACCAGACCGTCTGTCCCACGGCCCACAGGGCCAGCTCGTGCTCGATGATGCCGGTGGCCGAGCCGGCGGCCTCGCGCACGGCCGGTGAGGCATTCGCGGGCAGCAGGCGCAGGGTTGTGAGCGCGTCCTGGTCGCCCCGGGCCTTCAGCGTTGCGATGGCCTCGAGCCGCTCGCCGTCGGTGGCGTCCGGCTTCGCGATGAGGATGGCGGCCTGCGCCTCCCGGAGCGCGCGGCGGATCGCGGCGTCCTTCTCGGCGGCGATGGCCGCCTGGACATCGGCGAGGCGCGCTGCATCGCGCGACTTGAAGAGCGATTGCGCGGCATCGAGCCGCTTCGCCGGATCGGGGGAGCGCAGCGTCAGGCCGCCCAGCACGGCACTGACAACGCCGCGCACGCGGTTGTTGAGCCGGACATCCGCAAGATCGGCGGGAGGGCCGGCCGCCGGAGCGCCGGTTGCCGCTTCGAACGTCTTGCCGGCTTCGTCCTTGTAGAACACGGTTTGCGTCGCGGCGGAGAACATCAGCCGCCGGTCGGCAAGCGCGGAGAGCAAGGTCGCGGCCTGGGGCGCGCCGGATGCGGCGAGCGCTTCAACAGCGGCGATGGTGTCGGAATAGCTGTCGGTCGTGAAGCCCTTGAGCGCTTCGTCGAGGGGGGCCGCGTGTGACGGCAGTGCCGTCGCGGCGAGCCACAGGAAACCAGCCAGAAGCGCGCTCAGGATCGTTGTTGCAGGCGCCTGTCGTCGCAATGACGTGGGTATCGCCGGTATCGCCATGTGTCTTTTTCCCCGCCCGGCAGTGTGCAGTCGGGCGGCGACAATGCATCGCCGCCCGTGTCTTGCTTCGACCCGCGGACCGTGCCGTCAGGTCAGGCGGACGCCGTCAGCTGCCGCACCGGCCGGTCTTGGTGTTGAAGTTGCCGCACTTCTTGTCGACCCAGTCGGCGACGAGATCGCGCGAGCCTTCCAGCTCCTTCGACCAGGCATCGCCCGGCACGAGGCCCTTGGTCTTCCACACCACGTCGAACTGGCCGTCACCCTTGATCTCGCCGATGAACACCGGCTTGGTGATGTGGTGGTTGGCGAGCATCTGCGACATGCCGCCCGTGAGGTTGGGAGCCTGAATGCCCGGCAGCGCGGCGATCACCTTGTCAGGATCGGTCGTGCCGGCCTTCTCGACGGCCTTCACCCACATGTTGAAACCGATGTAGTGCGCCTCCATCGGATCGTTGGTCACGCGCTTCGGGTTCTTGGTGAAGGCCTGCCACTTCTTGATGAAGTCCTCGTTGGCCGGCGTCTTGATGGACTCGAAGTAGTTCCAGGCCGCCAGATGGCCCTCGAGAGGCTTGGTGTCGATGCCGGCCAGCTCTTCCTCGCCGACCGAGAAGGCGACGACGGGAATGTCGGTCGCCTTCACGCCCTGGTTGCCCAGCTCCTTGTAGAAGGGCACGTTGGCGTCGCCGTTGATGGTCGAGACCACGGCCGTCTTCTTGCCGGCCGAGCCGAACTTCTTGATGTCGGACACGATCGTCTGCCAGTCGGAATGCCCGAACGGCGTGTAGTTGATCATGATGTCCTCGGGCTTCACGCCCTTGTGCTTGAGGTAGGCCTCGAGGATCTTGTTGGTCGTGCGCGGATAGACGTAGTCGGTGCCCGCGAGAACCCAACGCTTCACCTCGCCGCCGTCCTTCGACATCAGGTAGTCGACGGCAGGGATGGCCTGCTGGTTGGGAGCCGCACCCGTGTAGAAGACGTTGCGCTCGCTCTCCTCGCCCTCGTATTGCACGGGATAGAAGAGGATGTTGTTCAGCTCCTTGAACACCGGCAGCACGGACTTGCGGCTGACCGAGGTCCAGCAGCCGAAGACGGCCGCCACTTTCTGCTGCGTGATGAGCTCACGCGCCTTTTCCGCGAACAGCGGCCAGTTCGATGCCGGATCGACGACGACCGCCTCCAGCTTCTTGCCGAGCAGCCCGCCCTTCTTGTTCTGCTCTTCGATCAGCATGAGCATGACGTCCTTGAGGGTCGTCTCGCTGATCGCCATCGTTCCGGACAATGAATGAAGAATACCGACCTTGATCGTGTCCTGCGCCGCCGCCGTGGTGATGGTGCTGCCCAGCATCCCCCCGGCGAGCACGGCGCCGGCGAGACCAGCAAGAACGTGTCGACGAACAACCATGAATGTCCCCTTCGGTTACAAATGGTTTTAACCAATTGGCAAGGTCCGTGCCAAAGCCTGTCGCCTGAGAAAAAATCAGAACAATCAGCCTGTTACGCAGACGTGTGGGGTTCCGGCGCGTGCTCGTGGGCGGTGCCGGCTGCCACTATTTTAGGCGACGCCAAAGGGGGTGATCATTTTGCGGGCAATGCGCGCGCGAAGGATGCAGCGGCCTGTGCGTGCCCGCCGCGCGATTGGACGCTACCGTCAGTTTTGTTCGGCCAGCGACCAGCAAACACCCGTCGGCTTGTTGCGCCGTTGCGGCGACGCGCTAGAGTTTTTTGCAATGAGTTGTCTGCGACGAGCCATTGAAACGCACCTCGTCCGGCATCGGCAGGTGGAGGAGCGATCCTGCAGGCGTCGCTGCTACCGCCAAAGTATCGTCTGACTGAAGCGGCCGCGAAGGCCCGTATCGACTGGGAGGCTCCGAATGAAATTGTGGCAGAAGCGATTCATCGCGTTCGCGGCACTTGCCGCGAGCGCTGGTCCGGCGGCAGCGCAGGATACGATCAAGATCGGGCTGATCCTGCCCATGACAGGACAGCAAGCGTCGACCGGCAAGCAGATCGACGCCGCCGTGAAGCTCTACATGGCGCAGAACGGAACCACCGTTGCCGGCAAGAAGATCGAGGTGATCCTCAAGGACGATGCCGCGGTGCCCGACAACACCAAGCGGCTGGCGCAGGAACTGATCGTCAACGACAAGGTCGCCGTCGTCGCAGGCTTCGGCATCACGCCGTGCGCGCTCGCCGTCGCGCCGCTCGCCACGGAGGCGAAGGTGCCCGAGATCGTGATGGCCGCCGGCACCTCGATCATCACCGAGCGTTCGCCCTACATCGCGCGGACGAGTTTCACGTTGCCGCAGTCCTCCGTCATCATCGCCGACTGGGCGGCAAAGAACGGCATCAAGAAGGTGGTGTCGATCGTTTCGGACTATGCGCCGGGTGCCGACGCCGAGAAGTCGTTCAAGGAGCGGTTCGCGGCGGCCGGCGGCCAGGTGACGGAGAGCATCAAGGTGCCGCTCGCGAACCCGGATTTCGCGCCGTTCCTGCAGCGCGCGGCCGATGCCAAGCCCGATGCGCTGTTCGTGTTCGTTCCGGCCGGGCAGGGCGGCACGTTCATGAAGCAATATGCCGAGCGCGGCCTCGACAAGGCCGGCATCAAGCTCATCGGCCCCGGCGACGTGACGGACGACGATCTCCTCAACGGCATGGGCGATGCCGTGGTCGGCGCGGTCACGGCGCACCTTTATTCCGCGGACCACAATTCGGCGAAGAACAAGGCCTTCGTCGAAGCCTTCAAGAAGGCCAACAACTACCGCCCGAACTTCATGGCGGTGGGCGGTTACGACGGCATGCACCTCATCTATGAGGCGATCAAGAAGACCGGCGGCAAGACCGACGGCGACGCGCTCATCGCCGCGATGAAGGGCATGGCCTGGGAGAGCCCGCGCGGGCCGATCTCCATCGATCCGGAGACGCGGGATATCGTGCAGAACATCTATGTCCGCAAAGTGGAGCGCAAGAACGGCGAGCTCTACAATGTGGAGTTCGAGACCTTCCAAGCCGTGAAGGATCCCGGCAAGGTCAAGAAGTAGCTCAGTCGGAGCCGGCGCGCGGTCTTCGGGGCCGCGCACCGGCGATCCGGCCGACGGTCGTGCGTGTTCAGCGGGCGGCGGCAATTGCCCGCGACGGCGCCGCAGGGGGCAGACGTCCGCTCATGCTCACCATACTCTTCGACGGCGTCGCCTACGGCATGCTGCTGTTCGTGCTGGCGTGCGGGCTGGCGGTCACGCTCGGCCTGATGAACTTCGTCAATCTGGCGCACGGCGCGTTCGCGATGGCGGGCGGCTATTGCTGCGTCGTCCTCGTCAACCGCATGGGCGTGCCGTTCTTTGCCGCGCTGCCTCTGGCGTTCCTGTTCAGCATGGCCCTCGGGTTCGTCCTGGAGCGCACGCTTTACGTCCACGTCTACAGCCGGCCCCACCTCGACCAGGTGCTGTTCACCATCGGCCTCGTGTTCATGTCGGTCGCCGCGGTGGACTACGTCATGGGTTCGGGGCAGGTGTTCGTGCAGGTGCCGGGATGGCTGCAGGGCCAGATATCGGTGCTCGGCGTCGGCATGGGCCGCTACCGGCTGCTCATCATTCTCATCTGCGGCCTGCTGACGGTGGGCCTGCAGCTCATCCTCAACCGCACGCGGTTCGGCAGCCGCCTGCGCGCCTCCGTCGATGACGCGCGCGTCGCGCGCGGCCTCGGCATCAACGTCAATGCGGTGCTGGCCCTGACGTTCGCGGTAGGCTCGGGCCTTGCGGGCCTCGGCGGCGCGCTCGGCGCGGAAATCCTCGGTCTCGATCCGATCTTCCCGCTCAAATACATGATCTACTTCCTCATCGTCGTGACGGTGGGCGGCACGTCGAGCATCGTCGGCCCGTTCCTGGCCTCGATCCTGCTCGGCATCGGCGACGTCGCCGGCAAGTACTACCTGCCGCAGTTCGGCGCCTTTGCCATCTACACCATCATGATCGCCGTCCTGATCTGGCGCCCGCAGGGGCTGTTCTCGCGCGGGAGCACCCGATGAGCGCGCCGTCGGCGGCCCTGCCGGCCGTTACCGGCCATCTGTCAGCGCTCGGGCGCTGGCATCCGCTCGAGATCATGTTCTGGCTCGCGGCCGCGCTGTCCATCTGGCTGCTGCCCGGCCGACATCTGATCCTGACCGAAATCGCCATCCTGGCGCTGTTCGCGCTCTCGCTCGACCTCATTCTCGGCTATGCGGGCATCATCTCGCTGGGACACGCGGCGTTCTTCGGCTTCGGCGCCTACGTCGCCGGCCTGCTCGCCAAGCACGGGATCATCACCGAGCCTGTTCTCGCGCTGCTGGCCGCCGGCTTCGCGGCCATGCTGCTCGGCCTGCTGACGAGCCTGCTCGTGCTGCGCGGCTCGGACCTGACGCGCATCATGGTGACGCTCGGCGTCGCGCTGGTGCTGCGCGAGATCGCCAACCGGTATTCAGGGCTGACCGGCGGCGCCGACGGCCTGCAGGGCGTGACGATGCAGCCGGTGCTCGGACGCTTCCGGTTCGATATGTTCGGGCACACCGGCTACGTCTATTGCCTCGTCGTTCTTTTCGTCCTGTTCCTGGTGGCGCGCCGCATCGTGGCATCGCCGTTCGGCCTGTCGCTGCGCGCGATCAAGCTCAATCCGCTGCGGGCGTCCGCGGTCGGTATTCCCGTCAACCGCCGGCTGGTGGCCGTCTATGCGATCGCCGCGGCCTATGCCGGTGTCGCCGGCGCGCTGCTGACGCAGACGACGGCGTTCGCCTCCCTCGACGTCTTCTCCTTCGACCGATCGGCGGACCTGCTGCTGGTGCTCGTCATCGGAGGGACGGGATATCTCTACGGCGGGCTCGTCGGCGCCATCGTGTTCAAGGTCATGCAAGACTATCTGTCGTCGCTGACGCCGCAATACTGGCCGTTCTGGATCGGGCTGCTGCTGGTCGTGATGGTCCTGGTCGGGCGTGATCGCGTGTCGGGCTTCACGGCCCCCGTGCGCCGCCTGCTCGACCGGCTGGACTGGCGCACGCGCGCCGCGCGCGGCACGCCCGCGACCGAGGCCGGGCCCTGACGCCATGACAGCCGCCCTCGAGACGACCGACCTGCGCAAGAGCTTCGGCGGCATCGCCGCCACGGCCGGCGTCAGGCTGCGGCTCGAGCCGGGAGCGCGCCATGCGCTCATCGGGCCGAACGGCGCCGGCAAGACGACGCTCATCAATCTTCTGACGGGCGTGCTGCGGCCCGACGCCGGCCGGATCGCGCTCGATGGCCGCGATGTCACCGGTCTGGCCGCCGACCGGCGCGTGCGCCTCGGCATGGTGCGGACGTTCCAGATTAACCAGCTCTTCGCGGACATGACGCCGGTCGAGACCATCCGTCTTGCGGTGACGCAGCGGCTGGGCCGCGGGACCGACTGGTGGCGGGCGCGGGCCGACGGGACGGCGGTCGCCGACGGCATGGCCGAGGTGATCGAGCGCTTCGGCCTCGCCGATGTGCTCGACGTGCCGACGTCGTCGCTGGCCTACGGCAAGCAGCGGCTGCTGGAGATCGCCATCGCCTTTGCCTGCCAGCCGCGCGTGCTGCTTCTCGACGAGCCGGCAGCCGGCGTGCCGGAGGACGAGCGGCACGAGATTCTGGCCGCCGTGGCCGCGTTGCCGCGCGAGGTGTCGGTGCTGCTGATCGAGCACGACATGGACCTCGTGTTCAGCTTCGCCGAGCGCATTTCCGTGCTCGTCAACGGTGCGCTGCTGACCGAGGGCACGCCGGACGCCATCGCCGCCGATGCCCGCGTGCGCGCGGTCTACCTGGGGGAAGGCGGCCATGGCTGATCTCCTCCGGCTCGACGGCATCGCCGCCGGCTATCGCGAAGCGCGGGTGCTCGCCGACATCTCCCTGTCGCTGCAGGAGGGGCAGGCGCTGGCGGTTCTCGGCCGCAACGGCATGGGCAAGACGACGCTCATCAACACGATCGTCGGCGTCACGCAGCGGTTTGCGGGCAGCATCGTCCTGGCCGGGCGCGACATCACGTTGCTCAGGGCCGACCGGCGCGCGGCGGCGGGGATCGGCTGGGTGCCGCAGGAGCGCAACATCTTCCGGTCGCTGACGGTGGAGGAGAACCTGACTGCCGTGGCCCGCGAAGGACCGTGGACCGTGGACCGGGTGTGGGCGATGTTCCCGTCGCTGGAAGCCCGCCGCGGCAACTTCGGCAACCAGCTCTCCGGCGGCGAGCAGCAGATGCTGGCCATCGGCCGGGCCCTGGTGCTCAATCCGCGCCTGATCCTGCTCGACGAGCCGACGGAAGGGCTGGCGCCCATCATCGTCGACGGCCTGGTGGAGGCCATCCGCCGGCTGTTTCGCGAGGACGGCATGTCCGGTATCATCGTCGAGCAGCATGCGCACCGCATTCTCGGATTGACCGATCACGCCGTCATCCTGGAGCGCGGCCGCATCGTGCATGCCGCACCGAGCGCCGACCTCCAGCGCGACCCGGCGCCGATCGAGCGATATCTCGGCGTCGCGCACGGCTGAGGCAGCCGGAAGGTCGCAAGGACCGCTGCGCAGACGAGCCGGGATGGGACCCGGGAGACAGCCCAGGAGATAGCCATGAGAGACAAGCCGCCGTTCCGCGCCGACATGGTGGGCAGCCTGCTGCGGACCAAGCCGCTGCGCGAGGCACGCGAGAAGCACGAGAAAGGCGACATCACGGCTGCCGCGCTCAAGGAGGTCGAGGATCGCGAGATCCGTGGCATCGTCAAAAGGCAGGAGGAGATCGGCCTGCAGTCCGCCACCGACGGAGAGTTCCGCCGTGCGTGGTGGCATTTCGATTTCCTGGAACGGCTGACGGGCGTCGAAGGCTACGAGCCGGCGGGCGGCGGCATCCAGTTCCACGGCGTGCAGACGAAGGCGCGCTCCGTGCGCGTTGTCGGCAAGCTGGATTTTCCAGCCGATCACCCGCACCTGCAGCACTTCAGATTCCTGAAGGACACGACGAGGCTGGTGCCGAAGATGACCATCCCGTCGCCCAGCATGCTGCACTATCGCGGCGGGCGGCAGGCGATCGACCCCAAGGTCTACCCCGACGTCGAGGGCTACTACGAGGACCTCGGCAAGACCTATGCGAAGGCCGTCAAGGCGTTCTATGACGCCGGCTGCCGCTACCTGCAGCTCGACGATACGAGCCTCGCCTATTTCTGCGATCCCGAGCAGCGCAAGATGCTGCGCGACCGAGGCGACGATCCCGACCTGCTCATCCACCGCTACCGCGACATCATCAATGCGGCGACCCGGGACCGGCCGAGCGACATGGTCATTACGACCCACACCTGCCGCGGCAATTTCCGCTCCACCTTCATCGCCTCGGGCGGCTACGAGCCGGTTTCGGACATCGTGTTCAACGAGATCGACGTCGACGGCTATTTCATGGAGTGGGACGACGACCGGTCGGGCGGGTTCGCGCCGCTGCGCAAGCTGCCGAAGGGCAAGCTCGTCGTTCTGGGCCTCGTGACCACCAAGGTGGGGGCGCTGGAAAAGCGGGACGACATCCTGCGCCGCATCGAGACGGCCGCGCAGTTCGCGCCCCTCGACCAGCTCTGCCTCAGCCCGCAATGCGGGTTCGCCTCGACGGAGGAGGGCAACGTGCTGGCGGAGGAGGAGCAGTGGGCCAAGCTGGCGCTGATCGTGGATATCGCGCGCGAGGTCTGGCGCTGACGAGGTTGGGATTCGCGGCGTCGGCTGGCCGGAATCGAAAAACCGGTTTGGTGTTGTGACGCACGGACGGCGCGCTCCGCTGGCCTCCCCGGCGCGCGCAATCGCTCTTTGGAAATCGCTTAATCGCGCCGCAGCCGCCTAGCCCCCATCTGCGCGCCGCGGTGGTGTCGCCGGTCCGGCAGAAGATTCGGTCTGGACCGGCTGGGGATTTGAATGCAAGATGGCCCGAGTGCTGAGCCGCTGCGGACACAGAGCCGCGACGTCCGGCAGCCGGGGTCCGAGCCGTCGCTGCGACCCGTGCTGGTGGAGGATCTAACGGCAGCGAGGCCTGGGGAGGGAGCGTTCGGTCCGATGCTTGCTGAACAGTCAGCGCGTCCGGCAATCGTTGCCGTATCCGATCCGCTGCTGAGCGTCCGGAGCGTATCGGTGCGCTTCGGCGGCATCATCGCGCTCGACGGCATCACCTTCGATGTCATGCCCGGACAGATCGTAGGCCTGATCGGCCCCAACGGCGCCGGCAAGACAACGCTGTTCAACTGCCTGAGCCGGCTCTACGTCCCCAACGACGGCGATATCCTGTTCGAGGGCCGCACGATCCTGAACCGGCCGCGGCATGCGATCCCGATCATCGGCATGGGGCGCACCTTCCAGAACGTCGCCCTCTTCGACCGGATGTCCGTCATCGACAACATCAAGGTCGGCTGCCACAGCCGCGGCAGGACGGGCTTTCTGCGCAACGCGTTCCATCTCGCCGGCGTGGACGAGGAAGAGGCACGCATCACGCAGCGCGCCCGCGAGCTCATCGATTTCATGGATCTCGCCGCATTCGCGAATTCGCCGGCCGGACCGCTGCCGTTTCCGATCCGCAAGCGCGTCGAGCTGGCGCGGGCGCTGGGCTCGAGCCCGAAGCTGCTGCTGCTGGACGAGCCCGCCGCCGGCCTCAACCACGACGAGGTGGAGGTCCTCAAGGGGCAGATCCGGCGCGTGCGCGATACGCAAAAGGTCACCGTCCTGCTGGTCGAGCACCACATGAGCCTCGTGATGTCCGTGTCCGATCGCGTCGTGGCGATCGATTTCGGGCGCAAGATCGCCGAGGGCACACCGTCGGAGGTGCAGCAGCATCCCGACGTCATTCGCGCCTATCTTGGCACCGGGAGCTGATATGGCCGCGCTGCTCGAGGTCGACGGACTGAAGGCATTCTACGGCCAGACGCAGGCGCTCCATGATGTCGCGTTCTCGCTGGAGGACGGCGGCATCACGACGCTGCTCGGCGCCAACGGCGCGGGCAAGACGACGACCTTGCGCGCCATCTGCGGGATGGTGTCGCGGTCGGGAGCCATCCGGCTGGCCGGCCGCTCCATCGCGGACATGGCGACCGAGGACATCGTCCGCCTCGGCGTGGCGCATGTTCCGGAGGGACGCGGCACGTTTACGGGACTGACGGTCGACGAGAACTTGCGGGTCGCCGCCTATTCGCGGACCGACGGGGCGCAGGTGAAGCGCGACCTGGACCAGGTCTTCGCCTACTTCCCGCGCCTGAAGGAACGCATGCAGCAGCAGGCGGGCACGTTGTCGGGCGGCGAGCAGCAGATGCTCGCCATCAGCCGTGCGCTGATGCTGCGCCCGCGCCTGATGCTGCTCGACGAGCCCTCGTTCGGGCTGGCCCCGCTCGTGGTGCAGGAGATATTCCGCATCATGCGCCTCATCAATGCCGAGGCGAAGGTTAGCATGCTGCTGGTCGAGCAGAATGCGGCGCTCGCGCTCGATCTCGCCGACGATGCCTATGTGCTGGAGACGGGCCGCATCGTGATGAAGGGCAAGGCCAGCGAGGTCAAGAACGACGAAGGCATTCGCCGGTCCTATCTGGGATATTGAGGTCGCGCATGGAGCAGTTCATTCAGCAGGTGGCGTCGGGGTTGGCGAACGGTGCCATCTATGCCTGCGTCGCGCTGGCGCTGGTGATGATCTTCGTGTCCACCGATCACCTGAACTTTGCCCAGGGCGAGATGGCGATGTTCAGCACCTACCTGTGCTGGCAGCTCATACAGTGGGGGCTCAACTTCTGGGTGGCGCTGGCAGCCGCGGCCGCGCTTTCGTTCGTCATGGGCGTCGCCATCGAGCGCATAATCCTGCGGCCCTTGCACAACGCGCCGATCCTGTCCGTCGTCGTGGTGTTCATCGGGCTGCTGGCCATCTTCCACTCGCTGGCGGGAGCCATCTGGAGCCACACCATCAAGGAGTTCCCCTCGCCGTTCCCCAATGTCGCGTTCGCGGGCTCCGGCTATATCGGCTCGCATCAGATCGGCATGATCCTGGTCTCCATTCTCCTGCTGTTTGCGCTGTTCGTGTTCCTGCGCTTCACGCCGCTGGGGCTTGCCATGCGGGCCGCGGCGCAGAACCCGGTCTCGGCGCGGCTCGCCGGCGTGCGCGTCGACTGGATGCTGGCGCTCGGCTGGGGGCTGGCGGCGGCCATCGGCGCAGTCGCCGGCGCGATGGTGGCGCCCGCCGTCTACCTCGAGCCCAACATGATGGCCAGCATCCTGCTCTACGGCTTCGCGGCCGCACTGGTCGGCGGCATCTCAAACCCGGCCGGCGCCGTGGTGGGCGGGTTCATCGTCGGTGTGCTCGAGAACCTCGTCGGCTTCTTCGGCAACATGATCGAGAAGTCGTTCGGGGTCTACATCGTCGGCAACGGCGAGAAGCTGACCGTTGCCCTCATCATCGTGATCGCCGTCCTGACGCTGAAACCCAGCGGCCTGTTCGGCCGCGTTACCGTGAAGCGGGTCTAGCATCATGGCCACAACGACAGCGAGCGCCATCTCCCCCGCCGTCCAGGAGCGGCCGCGTGCGGGCCGCAAATGGATATGGGCGCTGCTGCTGTTCGCGGTCCTTCTGCCGGTGATCGGCGGAAAGACCGGGTTGATCAGCAACTACGGCTTCCTCCAGCTGAGCCTGATGATCGTCTACTCGATCGCCGTCCTCGGCCTCATCCTGCTGACCGGCTTCAACGGCCAGATCTCGCTCGGCCACGGCGCCTTCTTCGCCGTCGGCGCCTACGCGGCGGCCATCCTCATCGATCACTGGAACTGGCCCTTCTGGGCGACGTTCCCGGTCGCGGCGGTCGTCTGCTTCATCGTCGGCTATCTGTTCGGCCTGCCGGCGCTCAGGCTCGAGGGGCATTACCTGGCGCTGGCGACGTTCGCACTGGCCGTCGCCGTGCCGCAGATGCTCAAGTACCGCCACCTCGAACCGCTGACGAACGGCGTGCAGGGCATCAACATCTTCAAGTCCGATCCGCCCTTCGGCCTGCCGATCAGCAGCGACGAATGGATGTACCTGGTCGTGCTGGCGGTCGCCGTGTTCATGTTCTGGATGGCGAACAACCTGCTGAAAAGCCGCAGCGGGCGGGCGTTGATGGCGATCCGCGATCACTCGATGGCCGCATCGACCATGGGCGTCAACGTTTCCCACTACAAGGCGGTGGCCTTCGGCATCAGCGCGCTGTTCACCGGCGTGGCTGGTGCACTGCATGCCATCATCTTCGAGTTCGTGTCGCCGGACAGCTTCCGCTTCGAGCTGTCGATCGCCATCCTCGTGGGTGCGGTGGTCGGCGGCATAGCCTCGCTGCCGGGCGCCGTGATCGGCGGGGTGTTCGTGCAGGTCATCGACAAGTACGCGGATGCGGCGACGAAGTGGCTCGTCAACGTCGTCCACCTTCCGATCGCACTCGAGCCTTGGACGATCTACGGGCTTGTCCTCATCATACTGATGTACACAATGCCGACAGGCATAGCCGGAGGGATGGCCAAGCTCTGGCACCGGTTCAGGGGCGGGTGACGGTCTCGCCCGCATCGGCCGGTGAAGCAGGTTCGCAGTCAAGAAAACAAGCAGGAGGAAATGGAGATGTTGGGATCAGTTCGCTCACTCACGATTGCGGGCGCATCCGCGCTGGCGATCGCTCTGGCGGCCAGTCCGGCCGCGGCGCAGAAGAAATACGACGACGGTGCATCGGACACCGAGATCAAGATCGGCCACATCAACCCCTACTCGGGCAATGCATCGGCGTACGGCCAGATCGGCAAGGCGATCGCAGCCTACTTCAATATGGTGAACGACAACGGCGGCATTAATGGCCGCAAGGTGAAGTTCGTTACCGAGGACGACGGCTACAACCCGGCCAAGACCGTCGAGATGGCGCGCAAGCTGGTCGAGGAGGAGAAGGTGCTCCTCATCTTCCAGTCGCTCGGCACGCCGAGCAACACCGCGATCCACAAGTACATGAACGCCAAGAAGGTGCCGCAGCTCTTCGTTGCGACCGGCGCATCGAAGTGGGGCGACCCGAAGAACTTCCCGTGGACGATGGGCTGGCAGCCCGACTACGCCACCGAGGGCGCGATCTACGCCAAGCACATCCTCTCCACCGTCAAGGATGCCAAGATCGGCGTCCTGATGCAGAACGACGACTACGGCAAGGACTACTTCAACGGCTTCAAGTCCGGCCTCGGCAAGGACGCCAACAAGATCGTGCAGGTCGCGACCTACGAGGTCACCGACCCGACGGTCGACAGCCAGATGATCCAGCTCAAGAACTCCGGCGCCAACGTGTTCTTCAACATCACGACGCCGAAGTTCGCGGCCCAGGCCATCAAGAAGGCCGCCGAAATCGGCTGGAAGCCGGTGCACTATCTCAACAACGTGTCGGTGTCGGTCGGCGCCGTCATGAAGCCGGCGGGCCTCGAGGCCTCGCAGGGCATCCTCACGGCATCCTACATCAAGGACGCCACCGATCCGCAGTGGGCCAAGTCGCCCGACATGATCGCGTGGAACAAGTTCATGGACAAGTATCTGCCGCAGGGCGACAAATCGAGCTCGTTCAACGTCTACGGCTACGCCGTTGCCGCGACGATGACCGAGGTCCTGAAGCGGTGCGGCGACGACCTGACGCGGGCCAACGTGATGAAGCAGGCGTCGAGCCTGAAGAACCTCGAGAACCCGCTGCTGCTGCCGGGCATCAAGATCAACACCAGCCCGACCGACTTCTTCCCGATCCAGTCCGTCCAGCTCTCGCGCTTCGAGGGCGAGACATGGAAGCTGTTCGGCGAGGTGTTGTCGAACGAGGCGCAGAGCCAGTAACCTGACGTGTCCGGACGCCGGCCGGGTCTCCCGGTCGGCGTCCGGCTGTCATGCCCCGGGGGCGATACGGGCGATGCCCGGCGTTGCCGGCGATACCGGGCGTTGCCGGGACTTGCACCTGCCGGCGCGCTCTCAGGCCGGCCAATGGAACCGGAGGCCCAATGTCCTCCTCCCAGCCCCTCATCACCGGGTTGGTCAGCGGCGCACAAAGGCTGCTGCAGGCCGAGTTCGACCTGCGCGTCCTCAAGGCCGCTGCCGGATTTGCGGCGTCCGGCTTGAAGCAGGGCGACTGCGTCGCGATCCTGATGCGCAATGACATCCCGTTCCTGGAGGCATCGCTGGCGGCGGTGCGGCTCGGCGCGTACGCCGTGCCGATCAACTGGCACTTCAAGCCGGACGAGGTCGCCTACGTCCTGCAGGACTGCGGTGCGCGCCTGCTCGTCGCGCATCGCGATCTTCTCGACGCAATGGCCGGCGCGCTGCCGGCGGGGCTCGACATCCTCGCGGTGGAAACACCGGACGAGGTGCGCCGCACCTATGGCATCGCACCGGCGCCACCTGCCGTGGCCGCGCCCGAATGGTCGCAATGGCTCGCGGCCTACGAGCCATGGCAGGGCGCGCCGGCGCCGCAGCTGTCGAGCATGATCTACACCTCCGGGACGACGGGGCGTCCGAAGGGGGTGCGCCGCGATCCGTTCCCCGCCAGCTCGGAAGCAACGGTGGCGCGCTATCGCGAGCGCGTCTACGGCCTGGTGCCGGGCATTCGCACGCTCATGCCGGGTCCGCTCTACCACTCGGCGCCGAACGCGTTCGCCATGCGCGCGTCGCGGCTCGCGGATGTTTTCATCCTCATGCCGCGCTTCGACCCGGAAGAGTTCCTGGCGCTCGTCGAGCGGCAGCGGATCGACACGCTGTTCATGGTGCCGACGATGTTCGTGCGCCTGCTCAAGCTGCCGGCCGAGGTCCGCGCGCGCTACGACCTGTCGTCGCTGAAGTTCGTGATGCACGCCGCCGCACCCTGTCCGCCCGACGTCAAGGCGGCGATGATCGCGTGGTGGGGCCCCGTCATCCACGAGTTCTACGGCAGCACCGAGTCGGGCGCCGTCACGGTCGTCGGCAGCCGGGAGTGGCTCGCCAAGCCGGGTACCGTCGGGCGCGCGATCGAGGGCGGGGAGATACGCATTCTCGCGGAGGACGGCTCGCTGCTCGGGCCGGGCCGGGTGGGCGACGTCTATACGCGGCTGTCGTTCTATCCCGATTTCACCTATCACGGCCTGCCGGACAAGCGGTCGGAGATCGAGCGCGACGGCTTCATCACCAGCGGCGATATCGGCTATCTCGACGACGACGGCTTCCTGTTCCTGTGCGATCGCAGGCGCGACATGGTGATCTCGGGCGGCGTCAACATCTATCCCGCCGAGATCGAATCGGTGCTCGTGACCTGCCCGGGCGTGCGGGACTGCGCCGTGTTCGGCATCCCGCACGACGAGTACGGCGAGCAGCTCATGGCGGTGGTCGAGATGGAGCCGGGCGTGGCGCTGGACGTGGCCGATATCGTGGCCTTCCTGTCGCAGCGGCTGGCGGGCTATAAGGTTCCCCGTCTGATCGAAGCCCGGACCGACCTGCCGCGCGAGGATTCCGGCAAAATCTTCAAGCGCCGCCTGCGCGCCCCCTACTGGCAGGCGGCCGGCCGCGCCATCTGAGCAGGGCCGCTGGCTTCAAAGGGTGCGCGCGCTGCACTATAGTCGGCGGCGCGGTCTCCTGACGAAAGGGCTGTGGAATGAAGGCATTGGCCGATCTCGTGCGCGCGGCTTTCCTGCGCGGTTGGCGCGGGCTGCTGCCCGTGGCGGCGGCAGCGCTGCTGGCGGCCGCGGCGATCCAGTCGGCCGAGGGCCAGCAGCGCATCCCGCCTCCCAACCGGGCGGCGGCGCAGTATTCCTTCGCCCCGATCGTGAAGCTGGCGGCGCCGGCCGTCGTCAACGTCTACGTGCGCGGGCGCGTTCAGGTGCAATCGCCATTCGCGGACGACCCGATCTTCAGCCGGCTGTTCGGGGGCGTGTTCGGAATGCCCGCCGAGCGCATCCAGAATTCGCTGGGCTCCGGCGTGATCATCAACCCCGAGGGCATCGTCGTCACCAATACGCACGTGGTGAAGGTGGGCGATGCGGCCGAGATCCGGGTGGCGCTGTCGGACAAGCGCGAATTCGAGGCGAAGGTCATCCTGCAGGACGAGAAGGCGGACATCGCCGTGCTGCGCATCGCCGGGCAGGGGCCGTTTCCATACCTGACCTTCGACGATTCCGATGCGCTCGAGGTGGGCGACCTCGTCCTCGCCATCGGCAATCCCTTCGGCGTCGGACAGACGGTGACGAGCGGCATCATTTCCGCGCTGGCGCGCACCGAGATGGCGCAATCGGAGGCGCAGGTCTTCATCCAGACCGATGCGGCCATCAACCCCGGCAACTCGGGCGGCGCCCTGGTCGACATGAGCGGCCGGCTCGTGGGCATCAACACCGCGATCTTTTCCCGCTCCGGCGGCTCGCACGGCATCGGCTTCGCCATCCCCTCGAACCTCGTCAGGCTCTATGCCGACAGCGCCATCGCCGGGCGCACGGTCGAGCGCCCGTGGCTCGGGGCCAGGATCGAGACGGTGACGCGCGAGGTCGCGGAGGGACTGGGTCTCGAACGGGTGTCCGGCGCCATCGTGAGCCGGGTGCGCGACCGCGGGCCGGCGGCGTCGGCGGGGCTTGAGGCGGGCGACGTGATCGTCAAGGTGGACGGCGTCGACGTCGCCGATGCACGCACGGCGATGTACCGCCTGATGACGCGCGGCGTCGGCAACACGGCGCAGCTCGAGGTCATGCGCAGGGGCAGGCCGCGCGTCATCGACATCGCACTCAAGGCTCCGCCCAGGCCCGACAAGGGCGACATGCGCGACCTGGCGGGCGCCCATCCCTTCTCCGGCGCGCAGGTCGCCAACATCGGCCCCGCCATCGCCGACGAGCTGGGGCTCGATGCGGAGGGCGGCGTCGTCGTGCTGGCGACCAAGAAGGGGTCGGTGGCCGCCAACCTCGGCCTCCAGCGCGGCGACATCATCGTCCAGATCGGAGCACGCCGTATCGGCTCCGTGGCCGAGCTCGAGCAGCTGCTGCAGACGCGCCAGCGGCTCTGGCAGGTCGCGGTCCGGCGCGGCAACCAGCTCCTGAAGATCCAGGTCCCGGGCTAGACGTGTCCAACCTCTTCGAAGCGGCCGGACTTGAGAAGCGCGCCCCGCGCCCGCTGGCGGACCGGCTGCGTCCGGCGCGGCTAGCCGATGTCGTGGGGCAGGATCAGCTCGTCGGTCCGGACGGCTCGCTGACGCGCATGCTGGCCGCAGGCCGGCTGAGCTCGCTCATCCTGTGGGGGCCACCGGGCACCGGCAAGACCACGATCGCGCGCCTGCTGGCCAACGAGACAGCGCTCGAGTTCGAGCAGCTGTCGGCGATCTTTTCCGGCGTGCAGGACCTGCGCAAGGCCTTCGAGCGCGCCAAGGGGCGGCGCGAGACCGGCAAGGGCACGCTGCTGTTCATCGACGAGATCCATCGCTTCAACCGCAGCCAGCAGGATTCCTTCCTGCCCTACGTCGAGGACGGCACCATCGTCCTCGTCGGCGCGACGACGGAAAATCCCTCCTTCGAGCTCAACGCGGCGCTGCTGTCGCGGACGACGGTGCTGGTGCTCAACCGGCTCGACGACGCGGCGCTGGAGCTGCTGCTGCGCCGCGCGGAGACGGAGGGAGGGCGTCCGCTGCCCGTCGATGCGGAGGCGCGCGCCAGCCTGCGCGCCATGGCCGACGGCGACGGGCGCACCGTTCTCAACATGGCCGAGGAGGTGCTGGCCGCGCATCCGGTGGGGGCGGCGCCGCTCACGCGCGACGCGCTGACGACCCTCGTGCAGCGGCGCGCGCCGCTCTACGACAAGTCGCGCGACGGCCACTACAACCTGATCAGCGCCCTGCACAAGGCGGTGCGCGGCTCCGATCCCGACGCCGCGCTCTACTGGCTGGCGCGCATGCTGGACGGGGGCGAGGACCGGCTGTTCCTGGCGCGGCGGCTCGTGCGCATGGCGATCGAGGATATCGGGCTCGCCGATCCGCAGGCCGTCGTGCAGGCCATCGCCGCAAAGGACGTCTTCGATTTCCTGGGCAGCCCCGAGGGCGAGCTGGCGCTGGCGCAGGTCACGATCTATCTCGCCACCGCGCCCAAATCCAACGCGGGCTACATGGCCTACGGCGCGGCGATGCGCGCCGCGCGCGAGCACGGCAGCCTGGCGCCGCCCAAGCACATTCTCAACGCGCCGACGCGGCTGATGGCCGAGCAGGGTTACGGCAGCGGCTATGAGTACGACCATGCGACGGAGGAGGGGTTCTCGGGCCAGAACTATTTCCCCGACGATATGGCGCGGCAGCAGTTCTACGATCCGCCCGAGCGCGGCTTCGAGCGCGAGGTCCGCAAGCGCCTGACCTACTGGGCGTCGCTGCGCGAGAAGAAAGCCGGCCGCACGGACTGAGGGCCGGCCAAGCGGCCGGCCCCCGTGCGTGATGCGATGGCGTGACGTGCGATCCTCAGTACCGCGCGAGGATGAAGTCGTCCGTCGTCAGCGGCTTGTAGTAGTCCGGCTCCTGCTCGCCGTCGGTCAGGTCACGCACGGTGTCCTTGACGAACTGGCCCAGACGCTGGACCTGCACGATCTTGTCGTTCTTGGTGGCGGCCTCGCCGGCGAGGCCGCGGATGATGGCGTGCGTGAAGACGCCGTGGCCGAGCTTCGGCAGTTCCATGGCATCCTGCTGCTTGCGCGTGGCGGTGTAGACCACGAGCTGCGCCTTCGCGTTCTCGTTGATCAGACGCGCGTTGAAGGCGTTGGCGGCACGGCACGTGTCGACGAACAGCAGGCGCCGGCCGCGCGCACCCTGGATCGCACCTTCGATGGTGGTCCAGCGCACCACGTTGGACGACTGCCAGCCGGTCGGGCCGGGCTTGGCGTCGGTCGGCAGGAAGAGATACCCGCGCGGATCGACGTTGGTGCCATGGCCGGCGATGAACAGGACCACGGTGTCGTTGTCCTGTGCCGCGACGAACGTGTCGAGCGCGTCCTCGATGTTGGCGCGCGTCGGCTCGTTGTTGCCGCCGGCGCCGTTGAAGAGCACGCGGCTCACCACGCCGTCCTTGTGCGACGGGCCGAGGTGCTGGCGGATCGTCTGCTCGAACGACTTGGCATCCGCGCCGGCGAACGTGAGGTTGCACGGGCCCGGCGGGTCGCCGCATGTCGCGGGAAGGTTCGGATACTGGTCGACGCCGATCGCGACGACGTACAGCTTGCCGCGCCGGTCGAGCGCGCCTTCGCCGCTCTGGATCAGCGACAGCCGGTCCTCGGCGAGCAGGTTTGCCGTGTTGCGGGCCACGACGCGCACCGCGTTCTTGCCCTGGTAGAGGGGGATGTCGAGCAGCACCTTCTCGCCGTCGGGCGTGGCGGTGCGCTGCGGCTTGGCGTCCACCTGCGAGTCGTTGACGTAGACGGTGAACTCCTGGATCGCCTCGGTCCGTCCCTGCGTGACGGCGAGCGTCAGCACGGCGCGTCCCTTCGCGACCTTGGACCCGTCGGGCGGCGAGACGATCGCGAATTCGGGCGGCAGCGTCTTGTCGAGGCTGCGCAGCGTGAACCGGCTGACGACGCCCGTGCGGCTGATGTCGGCGATGGCCTGGTTGGCGGATGCCACCTGGATCGCGCGCTCCACGATGTCGGGCCGGTAGAGGTGCTTGCGCAGCTGCTCGGCAAGCACGTAGTCGGCCTCCTTCATGATGCCGCGGTTGATCTGCCAGCCGACGTATTTGTCGCCGTTGGGCGAGGAGGTGTAGTAGCCCTGCGGCGTCCACATCACCCATTCGCCGTCCAGCGCCTGGAAGATGGTGACGATCAGCTCGCGCGTCTGCAGATTCCAGAGGCGCACCGTCTGGTCGGCGGCGGCGCTGGCAAGATACTTGCCGTCGGGCGAGGGCGTGACCGCCCAGATATCGCCTTCGTGACCGATGTAGTCGCCGATCAGCTTGCCGTCGAGCGTGTAGGCCTGCAGCACGCCCCACGAGCCGCCGGTGATCAGCGCCTTGCCGTCCGGCGTGAAGGTGAAGGCGCTATGCCGCTCGCCGTTGCTCGGCCCGCGCTCGATGGTCGCCTGCGCCTTGCCGTCCTTGCGGATCTCCAGCCCGCCGCCAGGGTGATTGTAGCGGCCGCCCTTGACCGCCCAGAGCTGCCAGCCGCCGTCCTTGGCGGCGTTGGCGCGAATGAACTTCGGGCTCTTGTCGTTGACGCGTTCCGGCCGGCCCATCGGCTGATTGCCGATCGGCAGGGCGAGCTGGTACTCGAACGGCCCGCGCTCGTTGATGGGTGTCAGGCCCGCCATGTTGGCGTTGGTCAGTCCCCAGGCGAGTGTCTTGCCGTCAGGCGAGAAGCCCGCCGACCAGGCCACCTCGCCGACGCCCTTGAGCTCGCGCAGCTTGTATCCGGTCTTGGCGTCCCAGATGTGGATGGCGCGGTCGTTGCCGCCGGCCGTGGCGATGTAGAGCCCGTCGGGGCTGAAGTCGGAGGCGATGACGGTGTTGTTGTGGCCGACGTAGCTCTGCACCTCGATGCCCTGCTTCACGTCCCACACGCGCTGGACGCGCGGGCCGTCGCCTTCCGCGTTGGTCGAGACGAGACGCGTGCCGTCCGGGCTGAAGGCGAGCGAGCCGATGACGCGCGGCTGCTTGCCGATCGTCTTGATCAGGTTGCCGGACTGGCCGTCCCACAGCTTGATCTCGCCGACCCAGTCGCCGCTGGCGATGACGCCGTTCTTCGGATCGATGGCGAGCGAGCGGATGCGGGTGGTGTGGCCGCGCATGATCTTGATGAGCTGGCCGTCGCTGGCGCGCCACAGCCGCAGCGTGCCGTCATAGCCGGTCGTCACCAGACGCTTGCCGTCCGGCGTGAAGCCGGTGCCGTAGATATGATCGGTGTGTCCCGTCAGCTTGAAGATCGGCTTCAGCGTCTTGACGTCCCACAGGATGGCGGTGTTGTCGCTGCCGCCCGACAACAGCTTGGTGCCGTCCGGGCTGAAGGACAGACCGCTGACGACATCGGTGTGGCCATGCAGCAGGCCGATCAGCTTGCCGGTGGCGAAGTCGTGCAGGCGGATGTAGTGCCCGCCGCGCAGTTGCGGGTCGGGGAGCCAGCCGGAGGCGGCGATGATCTTGCCGTCCGGCGACAGCGCCATGCCGTAGACCTTGCCCTCCGGACCGTCGCCGCTCTCGCCGCGGATGATGCGCACGGTGCGCCCGGCGGCGACATCCCAGATGCGGATCGACTTGTCTTCGGAGACGGTGACGACATACTTGCCGTCGGGCGTGTATTTCAGGACGTTCACACGCGCCATGTGCCCGCCGGTGTCGAGCATCATGCGCTGGTTGTCTTGTGCAGCCGCGCCTAGAGTGAACCCGAGGAACGTAACCAGCGTGGCCAACAGGCGAAAGCAAGACATGCGACCCCTCCCGCAATCAAGGTACGGCAAGGCGCCAATCTAGCGCGTCTTTGCGGCGGTCAAAAGGTGCATAGGTCAGCTTTGCGTGCGAAACATTTGGCGGCTGTTGCGGGCGCGCCTATAGTCGCCGCCGCGCACAGGGGAGAGCCGCATGGTAGAGTTCAAGGAGCTGTGGTATCGCCACCCCGCAAACGAGGCCGTGACGTATCCCTGCGTGGCCCCGCACCAGTTGCAGAATCTGGAGGGCGTGACGATCCGGCAGGGGTTTCCGGTGTTCGGCAACCAGTGCGCGATTCGCATGGGTGTCTGCCTCAAGAGATCCGGCATTTCGCTGGCCACGCTGGGCCGCGTGGACACGTGCGGCGTGCATGAGCGCGATGAAATGCACATCATCCGCGCCAACGATCTCGCCGGTGCGCTGGCGCGTGCGAAGATCCCCGGTGTCGGGCCTGTTGAAAAGATCACGGGAACCGAGGCCGCCCACTTCTACCCCAAAATCTTCGGCCGGACCGGGATGATCTATGTGATGGACTACTGGCGGCGCGCCGGCGAAACGACGCCGACCGGCGATCACATTGACGTGTGGAACGGCTACAGGTCATCCACCAAGTGGCTGATGGAATGGTTTTCCTGGCTTGGCTACTACTCCAACTACGCCGAGGCCCGGGAAATCTGGTTCTGGGAGGTCAAGTGACGCCCGCCGGAAAGGACGAGTGATGCGCTATGTGATCGCAATGATCTGCGGGGCGATCTTTCTCGCAATCGCGATGGTGTTCATCAGCTCGCCGGTGGCGTCCTGGGTGGTGCGCCAGTACACGTTCGACAGCCCCGATACCGTCGAGCAGCTGCACTCCGGCGTGTTCATGCTGACCAATATCGCGGCGCTGCTGCTCGGCTGGGCGGTCGGCTGGATGTTCAGCCGCCGCTTCGCGCGTGCGCGCGGCACGCTCTAGGCTCCACGTGCACGCACCCTCACGATGACGTCCCCGGTCGAGACGATCAAAGTCACCCGCGGCGAGGCCGGGCTGAGGCTCGACCGCTGGTTCCGCGAGCATTTTCCGGGCGTGACGCACGGATACCTGCAGAAGCTGCTGCGGAGCGGGCAGGTGCGCGTCGATTCCAAACGCGTGCAGGCCAATGTGCGGCTCGAGGCCGGCGCTGAAATCCGCGTGCCCGCGGTCGTGCGCCAGCCGGCCAAGGCCAAGCCGTCGCTGGTGCCGCCGCCCGGCCTGTCGAAAGGCGACCGCGACACCATCGAGCGCATGATCCTGTTCGAGGATGAGCATGTGCTGGTGCTGAACAAACCGTTCGGGCTCGCCGTGCAGGGCGGCACCGGGACGCGGCGCCATATCGACGGTCTGCTGGCCGGCATGGCGGACCGCTTCGGCGACCGGCCGCGGCTCGTGCACCGCCTCGACCGCGACACGACGGGCGTGCTGCTCGTCGCCAAGCACCGCGACGCGGCGGCCAAGCTCGGCCGCATCTTCCAGACGCGCTCGGCGGCCAAGACCTACTGGGCGCTGGCGGTGGGGTTGCCGGCGCCGCGCCAGGGCAAGATCGAGGCGCCGCTGGTGAAGGCGGCCGGGCCGGACGGCGACCGCGTGCGCAAGGCGCTGCCGGGCGAGCAGGCCGAGGCCATGCACGCGACGACGCACTATTCCGTCATCGACCACGTCGCGCAGAAAGCCGCCTGGATGTCGCTGAAGCCGGTGACGGGCCGCCAGCACCAGCTCCGCGCCCACATGGCCCTGATCGGGCACCCGATTTTCGGCGACAACAAGTACGGCGGCGACCGCGCGCTCCTCGACAGCGGGCTCGAGCCCAAGCTGCACCTGCACGCGCGGCGGCTCGTCATCCCGCACCCGGCCGGCGGCGCGAAGATCGACGTCACGGCCCCCCTGCCGCCCCATATGGCGGCAAGCTGGGAGCTGCTGGGTTTCGACGCCAACCGCTTCGATGCCGGCTCGTCGGACTGAGGCGCGTTCCCGGCGGGTTTTGGCGCCCGGGCTTTTCGTGTATTGCTCGGAGGAGAGGCGGAGCCCGCGGCGGACAGGGGGTGGCGGCAGGACATGGACGGCGTGATCGAGAACCTGATCGTCTGGTCGCCCTGGCTGCTGCTTGGACTCGTGGTGCTGATCGGTCTCGTGCGCGGGTTCGGCACGCGGCGGCGCATCCGCCGGCTGGCCGATGCACATGCGGGCCTGGAAAAGCTGCTCGCCGAGCAGGATGCCCGTCTCAAGCGGCTCGAGCAGCCAGCGGCGGCAGCGCAACCGGCCGCGGGCGATTTCGGGAGCCACACGACTTGAGCGCGCGCAAGCTCGTCATATTCGATTGCGACGGCACGCTGGTGGACAGCCAGAACGCCATCGTCGCGGCGATGGATGCCGCGTTCGAGGGCGTCGGGCTGCGCCCGCCGTCGCGCGCGCAGACGCTGTCGATCGTCGGGCTGTCGCTGCCGGAGGCCTTCGCCGTGCTGGCGCCGGACCAGACGGTGGCGGTGACGGCCGAGCTGGTGCGCCTCTACAAGGGCGTGTTTCCCGCCAAGCGCAGTGCCGCCGAGCTGAAGAGCCCGCTGTTTCCGGGAACGCGCGAGATCATCGCGGACCTGGCGCAGCGCGACGACGTCGTGCTCGGCATCGCGACGGGCAAGTCGCGGCGCGGCGTCGTGCGGCTGCTGGACCAGGAGGGCTGGCACGATCACTTCCTGACCATCCAGACGGCCGACGATCATCCCTCCAAGCCGCACCCGTCCATGGTGCTGCGGGCCATGGGCGAAACGGGCGCCGGGCCGGGCGAGACGGTGATGGTCGGCGACACTACCTACGACATGGAGATGGGCCGTGCTGCCGGCGCGGGCGCCATCGGCGTCGCCTGGGGCTACCACCCGGCACCGCGGCTCACGGCGGCCGGAGCTCAGACCGTCATCACGGCCTTTGCCGACCTGCCCGCCGCCATCGCGCGCCTGCTGGCCCGCGCGGAGCCGCTCGGGTCATGACCGACGCGACGCGGCAATCGCCCCGGTTCTACAAGGCGGCGGCAGCCGAGCCGGCAGCCGAAGGCGGCCATCGCGTCACGCTCGACGGCAAGCCGATGCGGACGCCGGCGAAGGGATCGCTCGTCGTCCCGACGCGCGCCCTGGCCGAGGCCATCGCCGACGAGTGGGCGCGGCAGGGCGAGCGCATCGATCCCGCGACGATGCCGCTGACGCGGCTCGCCAACAGCGCCATCGACGGCGTCAGCGGCCGCGAAGCCGAGACGGCGAAGGATATCGTCGCCTACGCGGCAAGCGATCTTCTGTGCTATCGCGCCGAGGGACCCGACGGCCTCGTCGCCCGGCAGAAGGAGGCGTGGGACCCTGTCCTGGCCTGGGCCGAGACGGCGCTCGACGCACGTTTCAAGCTGGCGCAGGGGGTGATGCCGGTGGCGCAGGAGCCGGAGATCGCGGCCGCCGTCGCGCGCATGCTCGACGGCCGCAGCGCGTTCGCGCTCGCGGCGTTGCATGTGCTGACGTCGCTGACGGGGTCGGCCCTGCTTGCGCTTGCGCATGCGGACGGGCGCCTCGATGTCGAGACCGCATGGACCGCCGCGCACGTCGACGAGGACTGGCAGATCGGCCAGTGGGGCGAGGATGCCGAGGCCGCCGCGCGCCGCGAACGCCGGCACGGGGAATTTGTGGCCGCGGCGCGGTTTCTGGCGCTTCTGCGCTGAACGGTTGAGACTTTCTTAACGACCCGGCCGACACACTCGCTCGCGAACGTTGCCCTGGCAAGTTTCGCGCAGGTGTCTCCATGGACGACGACAAGCACGCGACCGAAACGGCATTTGCCGCCCGCGCCGTCAAGGCGCAGGCCGTGTGGACCGTGAGAGGCGAGGACGGCCTCGGGCGCGTCGCCTCCCCGACGCGCCGCGGCGCCGAGGTCAATCTCTTCTGGTCGAGCGCCGAGGAAGCCGCACGGTGGGCGGACGTCGTCTGCAAGGCGCCGCAGGTGAAATCGCTGACGCTGGGGGAGCTCTACGTCGACGTGCTGCCGCGGCTTGCCGAACTCAACCGGCTCGTCGGTCCCGACTGGGGCAGCGATCCCACGGAGCCGGAGCTGGAGCCCGCGGAACTCGTCGGCCTTCTGCGGGAGGCGGCCGTGGCGCAGTTCGTCGCCGAGGCGATCCGCGGCGGCAAGATCTGGGTGCTGCAGGGCCTCGACGGACCCGTGCGTCTCGTATCGCGGAACAGGCCCGATGCGCTGATGCTGCCGTGCTGGAGCGATCGCGTGTCGGCCGAGAAGCGTATCGAGGGCCCGCTGAGCGAGGCCGTGGCCGCGCCGATCCCGGTTGGCGTGTTCCTCGACCGCACGCTGATGTGGATCGCGGAGACCCGGCTGCTCGTGGCGCCGGCCTATTGCGAAGGGCAGGGGGGCGTCGAACTGACGGCGCCCGAAATCAAGGGGCGTCTGCGCCGCGCCCTCACCGAGGCCCGGCGTCCCGCCGCTGCCTGACGCGGACCCGGTCCCCGCCTCTTTTCCATGCCGGCAAACGCTGTTTCGCCGCCGCTTTCGACCGTGCTAGAGAGCCTCTGGCGGCTCCCCGGGGGAACCGCCAGGCAACGGGGCGGTTCGGGCATGAAAGACGTCATTGAAGAACTCGAGCGGCGCGGCGCGGTGGCCCGCCTCGGCGGCGGCCAGACGCGGATCGACGCGCAGCACAAACGCGGCAAGCTCACCGCGCGCGAGCGCATCGAGCTGCTGATGGACGAGGGCTCGTTCGAGGAATTCGACGTCTACGTCGAGCACCGCTGCACCGACTTCGGCATGGAGAAGACCAAGATCCCGGGCGACGGCGTCGTCACCGGCTGGGGCACCATCAACGGCCGCGTGGTCTATGTCTTCGCCAAGGACTTCACGGTGTTCGGCGGCTCGCTGTCGGAAGCCCACGCCCGGAAGATCACCAAGATCCAGGACATGGCGCTGCAGAACCGCGCCCCCATCATCGGCCTCTTCGATGCCGGCGGCGCCCGCATCCAGGAGGGCGTGGCCGCGCTCGGCGGCTATGGCGAGGTGTTCCTGCGCAACGTGCTGGCCTCGGGCGTCATCCCGCAGATTTCCGTCATCATGGGACCGTGCGCGGGCGGCGATGTCTACTCGCCGGCCATGACGGACTTCATCTTCATGGTCAGGGACACGAGCTACATGTTCGTGACCGGCCCCGACGTCGTGAAGACGGTGACGAACGAGACCGTCACGGCGGAGGAGCTCGGCGGCGCCCGCATCCACACCACCAAGTCGTCCATAGCCGACAGCGCCTACGAGAACGATGTCGAGGCGCTGCTGCAGATGCGCCGGCTGATGGACTTCCTGCCCGCCAACAATCGCGCCGGCGTGCCGCTGCTGCCGACGATGGACAGCCCGGACCGCGACGACCGCTCGCTCGACACCCTCGTGCCGGACAACCCGAACAAGCCCTACGACATGAAGGAGCTGATCCGGAAGATCGTCGACGAGGCGGATTTCTTCGAGCTGCAGGAGGCGTTCGCAAAGAACATCGTCACGGGCTTTGCGCGCATGGAGGGGCGCACGGTCGGCATCATCGCCAACCAGCCGCTGGTGCTGGCGGGCGTGCTCGACTCGGATGCCTCGCGCAAGGCGGCGCGCTTCGTGCGCTTCTGCGACTGCTTCGATATCCCGCTGCTGACGCTGGTGGACGTGCCGGGCTTCCTGCCGGGCACGGCGCAGGAGTACGGCGGCCTCATCAAGCACGGCGCCAAGCTGCTGTTCGCCTATTCCGAGGCGACGGTGCCGAAGGTGACGCTGATCACCCGCAAGGCCTATGGCGGCGCCTACGACGTGATGAGCTCCAAGCACATCCGCGGCGACGTGAACTACGCATGGCCCTCGGCCGAGATCGCCGTGATGGGCGCGAAGGGTGCCGCCGAAATCCTCTACCGCGCGGAGCTGGGCGATCCCGCCAAGATCAAGGCGCGCATCGACGAATACCAGGCGCGCTTCGCCAATCCCTTCATCGCCGCCGAACGCGGCTACATCGACGACGTGATCTCGCCGCGGCATACGCGGCGGCGCATCTGCCGCGCCTTCAACATGCTGCGCGCCAAGACCGTCGAGAACCCGTGGAAGAAGCACGACAACATCCCGCTGTGAGGCGCGACGGGATGAATGGACGTTCAGGAAAAGCACCTGCAACCGTCTGAATTATTTCCATTTTTTAACAGACGGAAGATTTCGGACGCCGCGTTTCTTCTCGTACCAGCCCGCGGCAACGGCACATCGCGTGACGGAGCGACGGCGGGCAGAAACGAGGAGTTCGACTGCCATGAAAGCGCTTCTGATCGCTGCTGCCGCTGTGACGCTGGGTTCGGGCGCGGCCCTGGCGGCGCCTGTGAAGCACACCGCGACCCGTGGCCACCTGACGCCGCACGAGCGCGTGCTCATCGCCCGCGACCAGGCGAAGGTGAATGCCATCATCCGCCAGGCCCGTGCCGACGGCCGCGTGACGGCCTGGGAGCGCGCCAAGATCCGCACCGCGCAGGCCAGGCACAAGACGCTCGTCTGGCGCCTGTCGCGCAGCTGAGAGTTCAAGTCCTTCCCCGACCGGCAGGGGCCGCGCTTTGCGGCCCCTGCGCGTGCCTCCCGTATCCCGATGATCCCGCGGTTATCCGATTGGTAACCATGTGCGGCTAGTTTTGCCGTGGGGGAATGTACGGGTTGCGGGGTTTGTCATGGGTGCTTTGAAGTCAGTTTCCGTTGCCGACATCAAGGCGCGCGGCAGCATCAAGGACAACGACGTCGCCCGGCTCCGGCAGGCCTACTACGCCGACAGCATCATCACCCCCGAGGAGGCCGAGGCGCTGTTCCGCCTCAACGACGCCTGCCCGGTGCAGGACCCGGCCTGGGCCGACTGCTTCGTCGAGATGATCACGGACTACCTCGTCGAGCAGGTGCAGCCCGAGGGCTATCTCACGGCCGAGAACGCGCGCTGGCTGGTCGACCGCATGTCGGCCGACGGCAAGGTCGAGACCAAGACCGAGCTGGAGCTGCTGATCAACGTCATCGACAAGGCGCGCTGGGTGCCCGCGAGCCTGGTGCGGTTCGCGCTGGAGCAGGTGAAGGCCGCCGTGCTCACGGGCGAGGGGCCGACGCGCTCCGGGCTCGACCTGGGCCCCGGCATCGTCACCGAAGGCGACGTCGAGCTGCTGCGGCGCATCCTCTATGCCTGCGGCGGCGACGGCAGCATCGCCATCACGCAGGCCGAAGCCGAAATCCTGTTCGACATCGACGACGCGACCGCCGACGCGGCGAACCATCCGTCCTGGCAGGACCTGTTCGTGAAAGCGGTCGCCAACTGCGTGATGTCGGCATCCAATTATGCGGCGCCCTCGCGCGAGGAGGCGCTGGCGCGCAACGCGTGGCTGGAGCGGCGCGGCGAGCTCGATATCGGCGCCGTGCTGTCGGGCATGGGCTCGGCGGTGGCGGGCGTCCTCGGACGCTATCGCGCCCAGTCGACGGAGGAGGCGGCCATCGCCCGGCTGGAGCGGCAGAAGGTCGAGATCATCACGCACGAGGAGATCACGCCGGTCGAGGCGGCCTGGCTCGGCGCCCGCATCGCGCGGGACGGCCGCACCACCGCCAACGAGGCCGCGCTGCTGCGCTTCCTGAAGTGCGAGGCCCCCTCGCTGCATCCCGACCTGCAGAAACTGCTGGACGCGGCGGGCAAGGCGGCCTGAGGGCCGGACCGGGCTGCCGGCGCGCGCCGGATCGGCCTTAACGCGATCGCCACGACCGGCTGGAATCTGCCCCCCGTCCAAGGCTATGGTGCGCCCGCATCCCGGACGGCTGGAAGGTGGCATGTTCAAGAAAATCCTGATTGCCAATCGCGGCGAGATCGCCTGCCGCGTCATCAAGACGGCGCGCAAGATGGGCATCAAGACCGTCGCGGTCTATTCCGATGCCGACCGTGACGCCCTGCACGTCGAGATGGCGGACGAGGCCGTGCGCATCGGTCCGCCGCCGGCAGCCGAGTCCTATCTCCTGATCGACAGGATCGTGGACGCCTGCAGGCAGACCGGCGCCGAGGCCGTGCATCCGGGCTACGGCTTCCTGTCGGAACGGGAGGCTTTTCCCGTCGCGCTGCAGAAGGCCGGCGTCGTGTTCATCGGCCCCAACCCCAAGGCCATCGCGGCCATGGGCGACAAGATCGAAAGCAAGAAGGCGGCCGCCAAGGCCAAGGTCTCGACGGTGCCGGGCTATCTGGGCGAGATCACCGATGCCAAGCAGGTGGTCAAGCTCGCCTCCGAGATCGGCTACCCGGTGATGATCAAGGCGTCGGCCGGCGGCGGCGGCAAGGGCATGCGGATCGCCTGGAACGCCAAGGAGGCGGAGGAGGGGTTCGGGCTCGCACGCTCGGAGGCCAAGTCGAGCTTCGGCGACGACCGCGTGTTCGTCGAGAAGTTCATCGAGAACCCGCGCCACATCGAGATCCAGGTGCTGGGCGACAAGCACGGCAACGTCATCTATCTCGGCGAGCGCGAATGCTCCATCCAGCGCCGCAACCAGAAGGTCATCGAGGAGGCGCCATCGCCCCTGCTCGACGAGAAGACGCGCCGCGCCATGGGCGAGCAGGCCGTCGCGCTGGCGAAGGCCGTCAGCTACGACAGCGCCGGCACGGTGGAGTTCGTGGCCGGGCAGGACAAGTCGTTCTTCTTCCTCGAGATGAACACGCGCCTGCAGGTCGAGCATCCGGTCACCGAGCTCGTCACCGGGATCGACCTCGTCGAGCAGATGATCCGGGTCGCCGCCGGCGAGAAGCTGGCTTTCAGGCAGTCGGACGTGAAGCTGAAGGGCTGGGCGGTGGAGAGCCGCATCTACGCGGAGGACCCCTTCCGCAACTTTCTCCCCTCCATCGGCCGCCTGACGAAATACCGGCCGCCGCGCGAGGAGACGGACGGCGGCAACACCATCCGCAACGACACGGGCGTGTTCGAGGGCGGCGAGATTTCGATGTACTACGACCCGATGATCGCCAAGCTCGTGACGCATGCGCCGACCCGGGCCGCCGCCATCGATCTGCAGGCCGACGCGCTCGACGCCTTCTATGTCGACGGCATCCAGCACAACATCCCGTTCCTGGCCGCGCTCATGCAGCATCCGCGCTGGCGCGAGGGGAGGCTCTCGACCGGCTTCAACGCCGACGAGTTCGCCGGCGGCTTCAAGGCGCGCGAGCCCGCGGGCGAGGAGCTGGTGGTGCTGAGCGCGGTGGCGGCGGCCATCGATCATCTCGGCAACGCGCGCCGGCGCGAGATCACCGACCAGATGTCCGGCCCGCCGGTGCGCTTTGCCACCCGCCGCGTCGTCCGCGTCGGCACGGCGCGCCAGACCGTCGAGGTCGAAGGCGCGCTCGGGACGTCCGTCAAGGTGTCGATGATCGCTGCCGACGGGAAGGCCCGCGACACGCTCGACGTCGCCGCCGCCTGGTGGCCCGGCGATCCGGTCTGGTTCGGCAGCGTGCGGGAACGGGATGTCGCGGTGCAGGTGCGCCCCATCCTCAACGGCTACACGCTCTCCTATCGCGGCATCAATGCGCCGGCCTACGTCTATACGGAACGGGAAGCGGCGCTGGCCGACCTGATGCCGGAAAAGGTCGC
>JBFWWW010000009.1:0-41322 GCA_050245975.1 Hyphomicrobiaceae bacterium | reverse complement strand
CATCGAACATCCTCCCTCGGGCGGACCCCACGTCCGCGCCGAGGAGAACCTAGCGCTTTTCATGTCCCAACTGTGACGCGGGATCGTTCGCAGAGCGCAAAAAGCACCATGTCGTAAACGCGCCCGCCGACAGTCCGCGACCGCACCCTAGAACGGCTCAAAACGTCAGCTTGTTCACGCGCACGACGTGCTCGAGCGCCTTCACCTTCTTCATCGTCGAATCCGACACCGGCGCATCGAGCGCGACGACGCAGATGGCGTCCCCGCCCGGCTTGTCGCGGCCCATGTTGAAGGTGGCGATGTTGACGCCCTCATCGCCCATCACGGTGCCGAAGCGGCCGACGAAGCCCGGCTTGTCCGAGTTGCGGATGAAGAGCATGTGCGGCGTCACCTCGAACTCCATGTTGATGTTGCGCACCTGGATGATGCGCGGGCGGCCGTCGGAGAACACCGTGCCGGCAAGCGAGCGGTCGTACTCGTCGGTGAAGACCGTGAGGCGGATGTAGCTCTCGAAGGCGCCGTCCTGGCCGCGCGTCACCTCCTCCACCTTGATGCCGCGGTCGCGCGCGCTGGCGGCCGCCGACACCATGTTGACGTCGGTCAGCAGCGGCCGCAGCACCCCGGCAAGCGCTGCCGCGGTCAGCGGCTTCGTCTTGAGCTCGGCGACGTCGCCCGAGTACTCGATGCGGATGCCCTTGATGATGGTCTCCGTGAGCTGGCCGGCAAACGAGCCGAGCTGCTCGGCGAGCTTCACGTAGGGCCTGAGGCGCGGCGCCTCCTCGGCAGTGATGTTGGGGAAGTTGACCGCGTTCGAGACCGCGCCCTTGAGCAGGTAGTCGGCCATCTGCTCGGCCACCTGCAGCGCGACGTTCTCCTGCGCCTCGGCCGTTGCCGCGCCCAGGTGCGGCGTGCAGATGACGCCGGGCAGGCCGAACAGCACGTTCTCCTTGGCGGGCTCGGTCTCGAACACGTCGAGCGCGGCGCCCGCCACGTGGCCCGAACGCAGCGCGTCGGCGAGCGCGCGCTCGTCGACGAGCCCGCCGCGGGCGCAGTTGATGATGCGCACACCGGGCTTCGCCGTCTTCAGCGCCGCCGCATCGACGATGTTGCGCGTCTTGTCGGTGAGCGGCGTGTGCAGCGTGATGAAGTCGGCGCGGCGGAAGAGGTCCTCGAGCTCGACCTTCTCCACGCCGATGTCCATGGCGCGTTCCTCCGACAGGAAGGGGTCGAAGGCGATGACCTTCATCTTGAGGCCCACGGCGCGGTCGGCGACGATGGAGCCGATGTTGCCGCAGCCGATGACGCCGAGCGTCTTGCCGAACAGCTCGACGCCGAGGAATTTCGACTTCTCCCACTTGCCGGCCTGCGTGGAGCGGTCGGCTTCCGGGATCTGCCGCGCCAGCGCCAGCATGAGCGAGATGGCGTGCTCGGCGGTGGTGATGGAGTTGCCGAAGGGCGTGTTCATCACGATGATGCCCTTCGTCGTCGCCGCCTTCACGTCGATGTTGTCGACGCCGATGCCGGCGCGGCCGACGACCTTCAGGTTGGTCGCGGCGGCGATGATCTTCTCGGTGACCTTCGTGGCCGAGCGCACGGCGAGGCCGTCGTAGTCGCCGATGATCTTCTCCAGCTCCTCCTTCGCAAGCCCCACCTTCACGTCGGTGGCGATGCCGCGCTCCTTGAAGATGGCGACGGCCGCCGGCGAAAGCTGGTCGGCGATGAGGACGCGCGGGGCGGACGCGGACTTGGCTGTGTCTTTGACTGCGGTCTTGGCGGTTGCCATTGCGGATGCTCCTGATGAGCGGCCGGCCGTGCCGGCGCCATGAATGTGCTGGTCTGGAATGCGCAAGCGTGCGGGCCGTTGCGCCCGCATCGCCTGCGAGATGCCGGCAGCCGTCAGGCCGCCTTTGCGAGACGCGCCTTTTCCTGCGCGAAGGCCCAGTCGAGCCACGGCGTCAGCGCGGCGACGTCGGCGGCCTCGACCGTCGAGCCCGTCCAGATCCTGAGACCCGGAGGCGCATCGCGATAGAAGGCGATGTCGTAGGCGACGCCCTCCTTGTCGAGCAGGCCCGCCATCGCCTTGGCGAACGCGGCCTGGGCGTCGAGCGGCAGCCGCGTCACGGCCGGATCGACGATGCGCAGGCACACGGAGGTGTTGGACCGCGTCGCCGGATCGACGGCGAGGTTCTCGATCCACGGCGTGCGCTCGACCCAGTCGAACAGCACCTTGGCGTTGGCGTCGGCGCGCGCCTGCAGCGCCTTCAGCCCGCCGATGGACTGCGCCCACGCGAGCGTGTCGAGATAGTCCTCCAGCGCCAGCATCGACGGCGTGTTGATGGTCTCGCCCTCGAACACCTCGCGCATGAACTTGCCGCCCTTGACGAGGCGGAAGATCTTCGGCAGCGGCCAGGCCGGCGTATAGGACTCGAGCCGCTCGACCGCGCGCGGGCTCAGCACCAGCATGCCGTGCGCGGCCTCGCCGCCCAGCACCTTCTGCCAGGAGAAGGTGAGCACGTCGATCTTCGCCCAGTCGATGGCCTGCGCGAACGCGGCCGAGGTGGCGTCGGCGAAGGTGAGGCCCTGGCGGTCGGCCGGGATCCAGTCGTAGTTGGGAACGCGCACGCCGGACGTCGTGCCGTTCGACGTGAAAAGCACGTCGCGCGTGAAGTCGACGCTCGACAGGTCGGGCAGGCGGCCGTAGTCGGCCTCGATGACGCGCACGTCCTTGAGCTTGAGCTGCTTCAGGATGTCGGTGACCCAGCCCTTGCCGAAGCTTTCCCAGGCGAGCGCATCGACGCCGCGCTGGCCCAGCAGCGACCACATGGCCATCTCGAAGGCGCCGGTGTCGGAGGCGGGCACGATGCCGACGTGGAAGCCGGCGGGCACGCCGAGCAGCGCCTTGGTCTGCTCGATGGCGGCCTTCAGGCGCGCCTTGCCGTCCTTGGCGCGGTGCGAGCGGCCGAGGAACGCGTTGGCGAGTTTTGCGGGGGACCAGCCGGGGCGCTTGGCGCAGGGGCCGGAGGAGAAGCGGGGATCGGCCGGCCGCTTGGCCGGTTTCAGAGCGTCGGTCATGTACCTACCCTTCCAGATAGAAAGCTCCCCGTTGGGGGGGAGTGTCCCGCGGCGGGTGATACGGGAAGGCGCGTGCGCCGTCAATGCGGCGCCGTTGCCTGTCGATAGCCGAAGTGACGCAGGGGAACTCACGTGATGTCGGGATCGGCACCGCTCAGGCGTCGATCAATCCGAGCCTGTTTTCGATGCGCTCGAGCCTGTCCTCGATGCGGTCGATGCGATTGGACATATTGGCATACTGCTGCTCGAGAATGCCCGTGCGCACCTTGATCTCCTTGAGATCGGCCGCAATGCGATCCACCTTCGCGTCGACATTGCGAAGAATGTGCAGAAGCAGGTTTTCGGGCTCGTCAGCCATGCCCCCATCCTACCGCGCCGGCAGCGGGAGGGAAGTCTCATTGTACCCAAATAAGCGGCAGGGCGCGCCGAAGCACGCCCCGCCGTACGCAGTGATTCGGGTGATCCGCCTACCAGAGGTTCCAGCGGATGCCGGCGCGGACCTGGTGCTCCCAGAGGTCGCCGGTGTTCAGCTTGCTGTTGTAGGTCGTGCCATCGGCCAGGGTGACCGGCATCGAGACGTCAGAGCCCTGGATGTACATCAGGCGATAGTTGACGTCGAAAGCCATCGCCGGGCTGAAGGCAAAGGAAAAGCCCGCCATCGCGGCTGCGGCCAGCGAAACCGACGTGGACGAGTCACGTGCGGACGCTGAAGCACCGGGAATAAATGGCCCGACGCATGGCGAGGCGCCGCAAACCTCTTCGAGCTGATTGTAGGAACGGTCCGTCGCATTGAAGGCCATGCCGACACCGGCGCCGACGTAGGGCGTGAAGCTGCCGCGCGGAATGAGGTCCCAGTAGAGGTTGGCCATCAGCACGGTCGAGCGCTGACGGAAGGTGTCGTTCACCGTACCGCGTATGTCAGTGGGGCCGACTGCGGTATAGGCACCAGACGTTCCGCCTGTGTCGGCGCGGCGGAAGTCGAGCGTGATGTCGCCGCGCAGCTGCGGCGTGAAATACATGCCGGCACCTATGCCGCCCGTCAGCGCTATGTTGTCCTGGAAGAATGTGGGAAGGCCGCTCTGCGATACAGGCGACGTTTGTCCCGCCCCGTAGACAATGCCGCTCTCGCCCGGATCGCGCGAGCCGGGCCAGCCGAGACCGAGGTCGGCGCGCAGGTAGTAGTTGAAGAACTCCGGCACCGGGCGCGACTGCGGCACGGCTCCGGACGGGATCGGCACGTAGTTGCGATAGGGTCCGGCATCGGCCACCGCGCTCCCCGCAAGGAAAAGGCCGGCGCACAGAGCGAGCCTGACGAGCGAACGTGACATGATCCCATCCCCCTTTGCCGACGCGGCGTTCGCGCGCCGGAACCGGCCGTTGTTCGAGGCTCCGGCCGCGCGCGCAGCCGGCGCCGCGCCCGGTGGCGGGCTGGCGCATGGCGCAACGGTCCGGGTGAGCCTCATCTCGCGTGTCCCGTCGTGGTCTGCGGACACCGGAATGCGACGCAAGAATTGCGACGCGGCACGCGACTGCCGATGCCTGAGCTCCGACTATCGCGGAGAAGGTTTAAGAAGCGCTTAATCCGCGTGCCGGACCGGCACGGTCAGGCCGCCGGCGCTGCGGTGCGCAGGGCCTCGATGATCTCGCCCACCACCTGCTGCACGGTCTGCTCGTCGTCGCCTTCCGCCATGACGCGGATCAGCGGCTCGGTGCCCGAGGGGCGGATGACGAGCCGGCCGCGCGAACCGAGCCGCGCCTTGCCGCTGTCGATGGCGCGCTTGACGAGGTCCTGCTCGAGCGGGGCCTCGCCGCCGCAGCGGATGCTTTTCAGGAGCTGCGGCACGGCCTCGAAGCGGCGGCACACCTCGCTCACCGGCTTGCCGGTGTCGACGACCACGGCCAGCACCTGCAGCGCGGCCACGAGACCGTCGCCCGTCGTGCCGAAGTCCGACAGCACGATGTGGCCCGACTGCTCGCCGCCGACGTTGAAGCCGTTCTTGCGCATGTGATCGACGACGTAGCGGTCGCCGACCGGCGTGCGGGCCATGCTGAGACCGAGGCCGGCGAGATAGCGCTCGAGCCCCAGGTTCGACATGACGGTGGCGACGACGCCGCCGGCCGCGAGCTGGCCGCGCTTCAGCCAGCTCTCGGCGATGACGGCCATGATCTGGTCGCCGTCGACCAGGCTGCCCTTCTCGTCCACCATGACGACGCGGTCGGCATCGCCGTCGAGCGCGATGCCGATGTCGGCGCGCATCTCCCGCACCTTGGCTTGCAGCGCTTCCGGCGCGGTCGAGCCGCACTCGTGGTTGATGTTGAAGCCGTTCGGATCGACGCCGATCTTGATCACCTCGGCGCCGAGCTCCCACAGCGAATCCGGGGCGACGCGGTAGCCCGCGCCATGCGCGCAGTCGATGACGATGCGCAGCCCGTCGAGGCGGATGTTGCGCGGCAGCGTGCGCTTGGCGAACTCGATGTAGCGCTCCTGCGCGCTCTCGACGCGCGTTGCCCGGCCGATGCGGTCGGGTGCGGCGAGCAATTCCTGCGCATTGGCGTCGGCAAGCTGTTCGATGCGCGTTTCCTCCTCGTCCGACAGCTTGTAGCCGTCGGGGCCGAAGAACTTGATGCCGTTGTCGGCATAGCCGTTGTGGGAGGCCGAGATCATCACGCCGAGGTCGGCGCGCAGCGAGCGCGTCAGCATGGCGACGGCGGGCGTCGGCATCGGGCCGAGCAGGAACACATCCATGCCCACGGCCGTGAAGCCCGACATGAGGGCGGATTCGATCATGTAGCCCGACAGCCGCGTGTCCTTGCCGATGACGACGCGGTGGCGGTGCGGGCCGTTGAGGAACACCTTGCCGGCGGCCATGCCGACGCGCAGCGCCACCTCGGAGGTCATCGCCCCGCTGTTGGCCAACGCCCTGATGCCGTCGGTTCCGAAAAGTCGGCGCGCCATTGTGTCCCTCCGGGCCTCGTCCGCCGCCCCTGCGGCTTTCGGGTTGCTGCCGCAACGGCAGATCCATTATGCGGCCCGATGCCTCCCGCTAGCATCAAACCCTGTAAGCAAACATTACATCCAAGCAAGGGGCATGCCGCCATCAGCCTTTAGCGGCGGGCGGCCGCGTACCCCTGCGCCGCCTCCCACACGGTCAGCGCCTGCCGGGTCGCCGCCACGTCGTGCACGCGGAGAATTTGCGCGCCCTGTCCGGCGGCGGCGAGCGCGGCCGCGAGCGAGCCCGGCAGCCGGTCCTGCGGATCGACAGCGCCTGAGAGCTGGCCGATGAAGCTCTTGCGCGAGGCGCCGGCGAGCACAGCCGTCCCGAGGCCGTGGAAAATGCTGAGCCCGGACAGCAGAGCGAGGTTGTGGGCCGCCGTCTTGCCGAAGCCGATGCCGGGATCGACGATCAGGCGGCCGCGGGCGAGCCCGGCGCGCTCGCAGGCTTCGATGCGGCGGGCCAGCACGTCATAGACGTCGAGCAGGACGTCATCATAGGTGGGATTGTCCTGCATGGTGCGCGGGTCGGCGCGGGCATGCATGAGCACGACCGGCAGCCCGGTCTCGATGACGACGCGCAGGCTGCGCGCGTCGTGTGTCAGGGCCGACACGTCGTTGATGAGGTGCGCGCCGGCGACGGCGGCGCGGCGCATGACCTCGGCCTTGCGCGTGTCGATGGAGAGCCGCGCGCGGGTCCTGCCCGCCAGTCCTTCCAGCACCGGAAGCACGCGGCGCAGTTCCTCCTCCACCGTCACCGGCTCGGCGCCCGGCCGCGTCGATTCCCCGCCGATGTCGAGGATGTCGGCGCCCTCCGCGTCGAGCCGCTCCGCATGGGCGATCGCGGTCGCCGCCGACGCGAACTGGCCGCCGTCGGAAAAGCTGTCGGGCGTCACGTTGACGATGCCCATGATGCGGGGACGGTCGAGCGTCAGGCCGGCGACCGGCAGGCGCGGCGCGCGCATGTGGTCCACGAGCGCCTTCACGCCGGCCGGCAGCAGCGCGGCGCGGCCCGTGCCGCCGATGATCTCGGCGGCCGACGCGGCGTGACGGCCGGTCCAGCCGCCGTCGCGCTCGATCACCTCGACGGCGGCAAAGAGCAGGTCCGTGCGGCCGCCGAGCACGAGCCCCAACCGGTGCGCCAAGTCGTCGGGGGGCTGCGGCGTCGCCGTCGCGGCGGCGGTCGCGCCCCTGGTCGGGCTCGCCGCGCAGAACGGACCGATCGGGCGCAGATAGACGCTGGCCGTCATCGCATCCCCCGCATCGCGCGCAGGGGCCGCCTCATGGCTCCGCCGTCCGGATGCCGGCGGGTCCGGCCTTCAGCTTGATGATGCCGGTCCGCTGCAGGGTGCGTCCCGTGATGCCGGCAAAGCGCGCGACGATGATGTCGCGATCCGCCATGCACTGCACGAGCAGCGTGTGGCCGTTGGCGGACCACACGACGCCGCGGCACCACTTGCCGATCGGCATCTCGGCCACCTGCGCGAGCTGCGTGCCGCTGCGCTTGTAGATCTTGAGCGCGCCGTTCTCCTTGTGGAACGGCGCGGCTTTCGGCCTTGCGGAGCCGTTCATCACCGTGACGGCGACGTATCTCGCATCGGGCGACAGCTTGAGGCCTTCCGGCGCTTGCCCGACCGAGATGGTGTTGACGACGCGGATCGGCGACGACTTCAGATCGATGATGCTGACGGTGTCGTTGTCGCCCTGGCCGCGGCCCGCGTTGGCGACGGCGGCCACCTCGCCCTTGGCGCCGACGTCGAGAGTGTAGGGCCTGAGCCCCGCATAGAGATTGTGGCCGGTGGCGGTGACCTTGCTGCCCTCGACCGAGAGAACGGCGATGGCGTTGGCGCTTTCGCCGTCGAGCGTGACGAGCGCGGTCCTGCCGTCGGGCGTGAAGGCGACCTGGCTCGGGCCCGACTTCTCGTCGCCGACGGTCACCTTGCCCGCGGGCGCGACGGTCATGCCCTGGATCGTGAAGACCGAGACGGTGCCTTCGCCGTGGTTGGCGACCAGCGCCAGCGTGCCTGCCCGGTTGATGGAGACGCCGGCGGCCCCCTTGCCGGCCGTGAGCGTGGCGATGACGGAGGGGACCGGCGGCGGGCCGTCGGGTGCGGCGCCCAGCGCGGAGCGCAGGCGCGCGACGAGCGTCGGCTTGAGCGGCCGCAGATCGATGACGGTCAGCGTATCGCCGGGCACGAGCTTCGAGCCGTCGGCGGGATCGAACCGCTGCCCCGCCGTGACGAGCGCGATCTCCTCCTTGGGCGACACCGCGACGCCCATCGGCGGACCCGCGACGCTGGCCGGTGCAGCGATCTCGGCCACCACCTTGGGCGGGGAGAGCTTCATGTCGATGATGTCGACGCTGTCGGCGCCGTTCGGCACCACCTCGACGCGGCCGTCGACGAATCGAACCTTGCCGTCGTTGGCCGAGACGGCAAGCTGTGCCTGCGCCGCCGAGGCGCCAAGCAGAAGCGACGCCGCCAGAAGCGCCGGCATCACGCGGCGACCAGACCTGAGCATCCCGTGAAACCTCCCCCGCCGGACGCGCCGGCAGTCGCTCACACTATCACCGAGCCCGTGCGGCAAAAAAGGCAGCGGCCGGCAACTTCAGGCAGCCGCGCCGGCCGGAAACGGCGGACGGCCGCCATGCGGAGGCGGCCGTCCGGGATTCCTGGTCGCTCGGCTTACGTTTGCGGCTGCGGCGTGAGCCCGCCTGCGCCCGGCTCCTCGCGCGGACGCGGACGGCCGGTGGCGGGGACGGCGGGACCGGCCGGCCCCTTCGCGTCCTCGTCGTCATTGTTGCGGACGATCTTCTCGCCGCGCATGATCGCCATGCACTCCTCGCCCGAGATGGTCTCGAACTCCATCAGGGCCTGGGTGATGCCTTCGAGCTTGTCGCGGTTGACGGACAGGACCTCGCGCGCCTTTTTCTCGCCTTCCGTGACGATGCGGCGGATTTCCTCGTCGATCAGCTTCGCGGTGCCTTCCGACATGTTCTGGCGCTGCGTGATGGCGTGGCCGAGGAAGACCTCCTGCTGGTTCTCGTTGTAGCGCAGGGGCCCGAGCCGGTCGCTCATGCCCCACTCGGTCACCATGCGGCGCGCGAGTTCGGTCGCCTGCATGATGTCGCTCGAGGCGCCGGTGTTGAGGTGATCCTCGCCGTAGACGAGTTGCTCGGCGACGCGGCCGCCGAACATCATGGCGATGCGCGCCTCGCACCACTGCTTGGAATAGCTGAGCTTGTCGCGCTCGGGCAGGCTCATCGTCACGCCCAGCGCGCGGCCGCGCGGGATGATGGTGACCTTGTGCAGGGGATCGTTGCTCGGCACCAGCAGGTTGACGAGGGCGTGGCCCGCCTCGTGGTAGGCGGTGGCGAGCTTCTCCTCCTCGGTCATGATCATGGACCGGCGCTCGGCGCCCATCATGACCTTGTCCTTGCTGTCCTCGAACTCGGACTGCGTCACGAGCCGCTTGTTGCGGCGCGCGGCGAGCAGCGCCGCCTCGTTGACGAGGTTGGCGAGATCGGCGCCCGAGAACCCGGGCGTGCCGCGCGCGATGACCTTGGGATCGACGTCCGGCGCCAGCGGCACCTTGCGCATGTGCACGCGCAGGATCTTCTCGCGGCCGGCGACATCGGGATTGGGCACGACGATCTGGCGGTCGAAGCGGCCGGGCCGCAGCAGCGCCGGGTCGAGCACGTCCGGGCGGTTGGTGGCGGCAATGAGGATGATGCCCTCGTTGGCCTCGAAGCCGTCCATCTCGACGAGGAGCTGGTTCAGCGTCTGCTCGCGCTCGTCGTTGCCGCCGCCGAGACCGGCGCCGCGATGACGGCCGACAGCGTCGATCTCGTCGATGAAGATGATGCAGGGCGCGTTCTTCTTCGCCTGGTCGAACATGTCGCGCACGCGGCTGGCGCCGACGCCGACGAACATCTCGACGAAGTCCGAGCCCGAGATGGTGAAGAACGGCACGTTCGCCTCGCCGGCGATGGCGCGCGCGAGCAGGGTCTTGCCGGTGCCGGGCGGGCCGACGAGCAGCGCGCCGCGCGGGATGCGGCCGCCGAGCCGCTGGAATTTCTGCGGGTCGCGCAGGAACTCGACGATCTCCTGCAGGTCGACCTTGGCCTCGTCGACGCCGGCGACGTCCTCGAAGGTCACGCGCCCGTGGCGCTCCGTCAGAAGCTTGGCCTTCGACTTGCCGAAGCCCATGGCGCGGCCGCCGCCCGACTGCATCTGGCGCATGAAGAAGACCCACACGCCGATCAGCAGCAGCATCGGGAACCAGTTGACGAGCACGCTGAGGATCGAGGGCACCTCGTCCTCGGACGGACGCGCGGTGATCTTGACGCCCTTCTTGTTCAGCCGCTCGACGAGGTTGGGATCGTCGGGCGCGATGGTGGTGAAGGTGCCGCTCTTGTCGCGGTAGGTGCCGGTGATGCGGCGGCCGGCGATGACGACGTCGGAGATGTTGCCCGCGTCGACCCCGGCGAGGAGGTCGGAATAGCTGATCTCGTTGCCGCGCCGGCTCTGCGTCGGATTCTGGAACAGATTGAACAGGGCCAGCAGCAACAGACCGATGATGACCCAGATCGCAAAGTTCCGGAAATTGGAATTCATCGTGTGCCCTTCTCGGCCGCGCGACAGGGTGGGCGCCGCGCAAACGCTCATCGGCGAATTGTGATCGGTGGTCCGGGTTCGCCGCGGGGCCGGACACGTTTGAACGCCGTTATGCATACACGCCGGTCGTGGCGCTATGCTGGCAGACAGGTCCTTAACATAGGAACGTATAGAAAGTTTGCCAAGTTGCGCAGGCACTGCAATCGGCGGGATCGGCACGGACGGCCGCGCCGGCTCACGCAGGGGCTCGGTTGCAGATGCGCTCGCCGTCAAAGAGCGTGGAAATACCGGCCTCCGCGAGCGCGAAGCCCAGCAGCGGCACGGCGATGACCTCACCGGCACGGCGGGCCGCCGGCAGCATCTCCAGAACGCAGGCCGGCGCGTCCGCGAGCGGCCGCCGGGTGCCCCGGGTGCCAAGGTCGCGCAGGCCGGACGCCCCCAGCGGAGCGATCTCCACCGGCTCCGGCAGCGTGACGGCGGCGGACACGTGAAAGCGGCCGTCCCACAGCAGGCGGGCGCCGGGCTCGAGACGGGCCGGAAGCGGCGGTGACCGCTCCGCCTCGCGCACGATCCGGACAACCCCGCCCTCGGACCGCACGGCCGTGCGCGCCAGCGTCCATCCCCCCGGCCCCTCCGCCAGCGCCGCGTAGAGGTCCTCCACGGCCGACAGGCGCGGCGGCTCGCTCGCGCCGCCGACGGCGCCCAGCACCCGCACCAGCAGGCGGATGGCGATCTCGGCCGGCGCCGCCAGCAACCGCGCGCGATCCATGACCGCGTAGCCCAGCGGATGGATCGTGAGCATCCGGGCTGCAGGCGCCGCCAGCGCGTCGGTCGCGGCCTCGAGCGCAAGGCGCGCGCGACCGAGCCGGCGAGCGCTCAAGGCCAGTGCCGCGGGCGTCAATCCGATCCCGGCGAGCCGCGCGGCCTCGGCGCGCAGCCGCACACGTTCGAACACCACGGCGCTGTTGCTCGGGTCTTCGATCCAGCCCAGCCCGGCCTGCCGCAGCGTCGCGACGAGGCGCGCCTTGCCGACGCCGAGCAGCGGGCGCAGCAGGCGCACGTCATCGAGCCGGCTCGCCGGCGCCATCGCCGACAGGCCATCGACGCCGCTGCCGCGCGCAAGCCGCATGAGCAGCGTCTCGCCCTGGTCGTCGGCCGTGTGCGCCGTGACGAGATTGGCAATGCCGCGCGCGCGCGCCAGTTCGGCGAGCAGACGGTAGCGCGCCGCGCGGGCCGCGGCCTGGACCCCCGTGCGCGGTTTGTCGCCGGTCCAGCGCAACGTGACATGCTCGAGACCGAGCGCGGCGGCGCGCGCGCCGACCTCGGCGGCCTCGGCGGCGGCCCCCGCGCGCAGCGCGTGATCGACGGTGGCGATCAACGGCGCGCGTGCGATGCCGGCGAGGCGCCGCCAGCGCTCGTAGAGATGCAGCAGCGCGATGCTGTCGCTGCCGCCCGAGACCGCAAGGAGCACGCCCTCCGCGGCGCGCGCCGCGCCGACGATCGCGAACAGCCGGGCGAGCTCGCTGTCGGCAACGGGCGGGTCGCCCGCGCCGGCGCGCTCATCGTGCGTTGGCTTGTCGAACGTCATGGCAGGATAACCCGGCGCGGCTCAACAGCCGACGCGACGGCGCTCCGCATCGGCGCGCGACCTTATGCTCGCGGGCGCGTTGGGAAAGCGGGCCGACAGCTCGCTGTAGGACGAGCAGGCGGCGTCCTTCTGGCCGAGCTTGTCGAGCGACATGGCGAGCTTGAGCAGGCTGTCGGGCGCCTTCGGCCCGCGGCTGTAGCTCTGGTAGCCCTTGAGGAACTCGGCCGCCGCTTCCTTGAACTGGCCGCGCACGTAATACGTCTCGCCCAGCCAGTACTGCGCGTTGCCGGCCAGATGGTCCTGCGGATAGCGCTTCAGAAAATCGCCGAAGGCGGCCTGCGCGGCTCCGTAGTCCTGCTGCAGCATGTAGCCGTAAGCCGTCTCGTAGGACTGGCGCGAATCGGGACCGGCGTCCGAGACGACGCCGGGCAGCGGCGCCGACGCCACCTGGTTGCCGAAGCCGACGCGCGGCTCGCCGGCGTTGCGATCCTCGGCCGGCGCGGCGCGATCCTGATAGCCCTGGTCGCCCGGCTGAACCGTCGTGGCGCCGAAGCCGCCCTCGTTGCGCGGCTCCTCGGCGCGATAGCCGCCGACCTGTCCGGCCGGATAGGCGGGCGGGGGAGCTGCCTGCGGAGCGGCGGCATAGGTCTGGGGCGCGGGCAGCGCACCGCTGCGTCCGCTGCGCAACTGCGCGGTCAGCTGCTCGATCTGTGCCGTGAGAGCGCGGACCTGGGTCTCCAGCGCATCGATGCGCGCGCTGTCGGTGCCGCCGAACCCGCCGGAGGCGCGCACGTTGGCCTGGCTCGACACGGCGCCGCCCTTGGCCAGCGATTCGAGCGTGCCCATCGCCACCTGCATCTCGACGATCTGCTCTTCCAGCTGCTCGACACGCTGGCGCAGCGCCGCCTCGGTGCCGCGGCCGGCATCAGCCGCGGGGGCAGCCGGCTTGGCGGCCGGAGCCTGGCGCGCGGCCTTGGGCGGCGGCAGCGGCTGCGGCGACTGCGCCGCCGCTTGAGACAGAGTCAGGATGAGCGCCGCCGCGGCGGCAAGCGACGCCAGGCGCAGCCGGTGCGGCGGGTGGCGGCGGGCGGTGGTTCGCATCATGGATACAAGACCCGGGTTGTTGGCCTGGCGCGCCGCCGGATCGTGCGAGCCGGAACGCCCCGGCCTCGCCTCTGCAAAGCCACCGGCGGCTTTGCCTCACAGTTCCGCCCTTTCCGGGCGAAAGTCAAACCTCGCGCCGCGCGCTTCCGCCCCGCGGGCCGCAGGCAGAAAAGCCCGCCGGAAACCCGTCAGGAACCCGCCGGACCGCCGCCGCGGCGGCCGCCGTTGAGGACCGTCTGCGCGCGCCGGTTCTGCGACCAGCAGGAGATGTCGTCGCACACCGCGACGGGCCGTTCCTTGCCGTAGGAGATGGTGCGGATGCGGCCGGCATTGACGCCGTTGCGGGCAAGGAAGTCGCGCACCGTCTGGGCGCGGCGGGCGCCGAGCGCGATGTTGTACTCGCGCGTGCCGCGTTCGTCGGCGTGGCCTTCGATGGTGATGGAGTACTGCGCGTAGCGCTGCAGCCAGCGGGCCTGATTCTGCAGCGTCTGCTGCGCCTCGGGCGACAGGTCCGTGCTGTCGGTCGAGAAGTAGACGATGTCGCCGACGTTGACGCTGAAGTCGCGCGCCGAACCCGGGACGGCAGGACCGCCGCGGCCGTTCAGCTCGCTCTCCGGCTTGGGCGTATTCGAGCACGCAGCAACGGCCAGCGTCAGGACCGCCGCCGCGGCGAGCCGCACGACGGCGCCGTGCCACCTCGACCAGGCCATTTGATTTCCCTTCTTCTGTGCGCAGGCACCGAGCGCCGTGCTCCGGTCGTTGCCGGAATCGGAAACGCTGCCCTCTGGCGGTCGCTCAATAGCCCACGGTTCGTTCAAAAATGTGACCGGTACACGTTCGGTCCGGTGAAACGCGCTTCGCGCGCTGCTGGCAAGGTCCCGCGCCGGGTTATCCCCACCACGATTCGGGTTCCTCTGCGGACCCCCGAAAAGTTTTGAGGCCGTACCGCGACAGAGACCTGTCGAGATACAGCCTCAATTCAACCCGCCTCTCGGCGGCAACACTCTGACCGCTGCGACAGCCGCGGCGGTCACAGCGTCAATTAACGCGCAACCTGCGTCGGGGCCGGAACGTCGGCGCCAAGCTTCATCGGCGTGTGCTCAACTTCACGACGGCACGCGCCGAGTGCGACGGCGGCGACGACAGCCGCGATAACAAGGATGCCCTTCATCTTCATGGTCTTCTCTCCTGACACGAGTTCGGCAATCGCTCTTTCTGGCTACCGGCGTGGCCTCCGCAGATCAAGGAATTAGCCCCCGATTCCGTGGTTTTCGACCCCTGTTGATGCGGAAATGCCACTCCGTGGTAGATGGGTCAAACACCCGGCCGGGACGCACGCGCCTACCGCGCGCCCCGTTGGCGCCGGGTTCCCGATCATGAAATCATTTTAGGATTAATTCGGGGTTAAGTGCCGTTCAGTTCCTGAGCGGCGACCACGCGGGGTCGGACGCGAACGAGGGTGTCGGCACCTTGCGCTCGTTGTAGCCGGTGAGATCGATCGAAAAGATCGATGGGCCGCCCGCGCCCCGCTGCTCGCGGAAGAAAAGCAGCACGCGGCCGTTCGGCGCCCAGGTGGGCCCCTCGTTGTGGAATCCTTCGGTCAGGATTCGCTCGCCCGTGCCGTCCGGGCGCATGACGCCGATCAGGAACTGGCTGCCGGACTGCTTCGTGAAGGCGATGAGATCGCCGCGCGGCGACCAGACCGGGGTGGAGTAGCGGCCATCGCCGTTGGAGATGCGGCGCTGGCCCGAGCCGTCGGCGTTCATCACGAACAGCTGCTGGGTTCCATCGCGATCCGATTCGAACACCACCTGGCGGCCGTCGGGGCTGTAGCAGGGCCCCGTGTCGATCGCCCCCGATTGGGTCAGGCGGCGGATCTGGCGCGATCTCAGGTCCATCTCGACCAGAGACGCGGCACCCTGCTCCTGGATACTCATGATGACGCGCTGGCCGTCGGGTGAGAACCGCGGCGCGAACGTCATGCCCGGGAAGTTGCCGACCAGCTCGCGCTGCCCCGTCTCGACATTGAGCAGATAAACGCGCGGCTGCTCCTGGTTGTACTCCATGTAGACGACCTCATGGGTCGTCGGGCTGAAGCGCGGCGTCAGCACGAGATCGCGGCCCTGGCTCAGCAGGCGGATGTTGGCGCCGTCCTGGTCCATGATGGCGAGCCGCTTCACGCGCCGGTCCTTGGGGCCGGTTTCATCGATGAAGACGATCTGCGTGTCGAAGTAGCCCTTCTCGCCGGTCAGGCGCTGGTAGATCTGGTCGGCGATGAGATGACCCATGCGGCGCCAGTCGCGCGCCGCGATCACGAATCGCTGTCCTGTGAGCTGGCGGCCGGAGAACACGTCCCAGAGCCGGAACTCCGCCGACAGGTGCCCGTCGGCACCGCGGCCGGCACGGCCCACCACCAGCGCCTGCGCATTGAGCGGCCGCCAGTTGTTGAACTGCGGCGGGGCGTTCGAGTCGCGGATGCGCTCGATGAAGGAGGCGCGGTCGAGCGGCTGGAACAGGCCCGAGCGTTCCAGGTCGGCGGCGACGATGTTGGAGATCTCGACCGCCATCTGCTGGTCCTCGCCGAGGAACTCGGGGATGGCGATGGGGATGGGCTTCAGGCTGCCCTGCGTGATGTCCACCTCGAGGGGGCCGTTGCGCGCGGTCTGCGGCCCGGGTGCGGCCGGCCGCTGTTGCTGCTGCTGCGCGAGAACGGGGCCCGCCGCCAGCGCCAGCGCAAGGACGGCGGCCAGTACGCAGCCGAGGCGGAGGCGGACGCGGTCTTGGATCATGGACGGACGTTTCATCTGGGATCTGACGTTGGAGCCGCAGCCTCGGACCGGCGGCGGGTAACAAGCCATCGCGGCTAGAACATGTCCCGCGGGTTGAAATTCAGCACGATGTCCTTCCATACGTCATATTTGGCGGGCGGCAAATTGTAGGGCTCGCAGGCCTGCACGGCGCGCACCGCGCTGTCGGAGATGGCCATGAAGAAGGGCGTCGCCTGCGGGTTCATGATCTGCGGGGCCGCGGCGAGCCGCCCGTCCGGATTGAAGCGCAGGCGGATCTTGACGATCGAGTTGTCGGCCCCCTCGCCGCCGCCGAGGATGTTCCATTTCGACTGCACGCACGAGCGGATGATCTGCGCCAGCACGGCCAGCTCGCTCGCCGAGAGCTGGCGGTCGCGGCCCTCCGGCGCGCCGAGCGCGGGGCCCTTGTTGGGGCTTTGCGTGTCGGGATCGGCGACGGGCGGGGCGCCCTTGTCGGGGATCTTGTTGAGCAGGGCCGAAATGCGGTTGGCGTCGAACTTGCGCTTCTCCTCCGCCTTGCGCTTGTCCTCGGCGAGCTTCTTCAGGTGCTCCTGCTTCTTTTTCTCGGCCGCCTTGCGCTTGTCCTCGGCGACCTTCTTCGCGTGCTCCTCCGCGCGCTTCTTTTCCTCGGCCTTCTTGATCTCCTCGGCCTTGCGCTGCTCCTCGGCCTTGCGCTCTTCCTCGCGCTGCTTCTCCTCGGCCTGACGCTGCTCCTCCTTGAGCTTGTCCTCGATCTGCTGCTGCTCGGCAGGCGTCGGCCCGGGCGGCGGCGGCGCAGGCGGCGGCAGCGACGCGATCTTGTCGGCGATGGGGTCGCTCTTGGGTGCCGGTGGTGGTGGCGGCGGCTTGGGCGGCTCGGCCTTCGCCTCCTCTTTCGGCGGCGGCGGTGGCGGCGCCTCGGGCGGCGGCGGCGCGGTCGCGACCTTGGGCTTCTCGGCCTCCTTGCGCGCGGTCTCGGCCTTCGGCGTCTCCTTGGCCTGCGCCTCGAGCTGCTTGGCGTCGCGCGCGCCCTTCTTGAGCCTGGTGACGTCGGAGGGCGTGACGAGCTCGACGGCGAGCGGCTCGGCCTCGGGCACGCGAACATCGCGCTGCGTCTGGATGGTGAAAAGGGCCCATCCGAGAATCGCCGCGTGCAGGATGACCGAGATGACCAGCCCGAACTGCACCGCGCTTGAGCCCCTTACCCCTCCGTTTCGGTCACCAGCGACACCTTGGTGAAGCCGGCCGACTTGATGCGGCCCATGACGCGCATCACGGTGCCATAGTCGATTCCCTTGTCGCCGCGGATGAAGATCTGCTCTTCATAGCCGTTCTTGGCGATCGCCCTGAGCTTCGGCGCCAGCTCTTCGAGCGGCACCACGTTCTCCTGGATGTAGATTTCGCCCTTGCCGTTGACGGAGATGGTGAGCGGCTCCTTGTTGGCCTGCAGCTGCTGGCCGCGCGCTTCCGGCAGCTCGATCGGCACGCCGACGGTGAGCAGCGGCGCCGTCACCATGAAGATGATGAGCAGCACCAGCATCACGTCGACGAACGGCGTGACGTTGATCTCCGACATCGGCGTGTGCTTGCGCGAACCGCGCCGGCGCCCGCCGCCTCCCGAACCGGTATTGAGTGACGCGCCCATGGATCGGCCTCAGGTCCTGACGTCGATCTGGCGCGACACGATGGCCGAGAACTCGTCGGCGAACGCATCGAGCCGCTGGCTGAGTCGCGAGGAATCGGCCGCGAACTTGTTGTAGAATATGACCGCCGGGATGGCGGCAAGAAGGCCGAGCGCGGTGGCGAAGAGCGCTTCCGCGATGCCCGGCGCGACGACGGCGAGATTGGTGTTCTTCGAGGCGGCGATGGCCTGGAAGCTGGTCATGATGCCCCACACCGTGCCGAACAGTCCGACGAAGGGCGCCGTCGAGCCGACCGTGGCGAGGAACAGGAGGCGGCGGTCGAGCTGTTCCATCTCGCGGCTGATGGTGACGTCCATCACCTTCTCGACACGCAGCTGGATGCCGCCCAGCGCGCGGATGTTGCCTTCCACCGAGCGTTTCCACTCGCGCATGGCGGCGACGAACAGCGAAGCCATCGACACCGTCTTGTCGCGCGCCAGCCCGGCATAGAGCTCGTCGAGCGACTGCCCGGACCAGAACACCTGCTCGAAGCGGTCCGACTCGCGCCTGGCGCGGCGGAAGGCGAACAGCTTCTCGAGGATGATGGCCCACGACCAGACGGAGGCCAGCAGCAGGCCGATCATCACGAATTTGACGACGATGTGTGCCTGCAGGAACAGCTCGAGGAAGGAAAAGCCGCCGGCCGTGGCCGGTACGAGTACGCCCTTTGCGACGTCGAGAGGATTCATGGAAGACCCGCGCCCGATTTGCTGCCCGCGCCCGACGGCGGGCGCCCCATCACGGCCGGGACCTGCCCGGCCTGCTCATCACATTGGTGCGCCGCGACCGGCGCGAGACCCTGCGGCGATTCTGCGCCGCAAGGCATGCCTGAACGGCCGGCCGCCTGAAGCAACCGCCCGCAGGCCCAATGAGTTGCGCATCCCTCCCCCTGCAGCCTGCCCGCAAGAGGCCTGTTGCTTCGGGAGTGCGGCCATAGTGCCACGCAATATGACTAAACTTGGGCTCCGCCGCGGGAACACGCGCCGTGGCCATAGCACGCTCGGCGGCCGCGCGCGACCGGCCTGCTGCGGTCCCGCGACACCGCGCCTCAGGTCTCGCCTCAGGCTTTGTCTGTGGCCGGAAGAATGAGCTGCGTCTGCGTGACGATGGCGAGCAGCTTGCCGGCCTCGTTGCGGATCGTCGTCTGCCACACCTGCGTGGTCTTGCCACGGTGCAGCGGCGTGCTCTCGGCAACGACGCGCGAGCCGGCGGGGGCCGCGCCGAGAAAGTTGGTCTTGGATTCGACCGTCGTCGTGCGCGCACCCTGCGGCATGTTGATGACGGTGGCCACCGCTCCGATGGTGTCGGCGAACGCCATGTAGGCGCCGCCGTGCAGGATGCCGCCGGCCGTGCACAGGTCGGGCCGCACGGTCATGTGTGCGAGAACCCGCTCGGGTGCCAGCTCCTTCAGCTCGACGCCCATGAGACCGGGAAACAGCGGCTCGAGGCGTTTCTGCATCTGCTCGACGGTGAACACGGGACGGTCTCTCCAGATGGCGTGACGATGGCCAAGACTAGCAGCGATCGCAGCGGCCCGGCTACGGCGCGCTGAGCGAGGCGCGGACGGCCTGCGAGAGGCGCAGCGGCTTGCCGGACCGGCTCACCAGCACGACCATGACCTCCGCGGTGAAGAGTTCAACACCTGCGCGAAAAATGCGCTGATCGAGCGTCAAGGTGGCGGCGCCGATGTCGGCGACGCGCGTCACCACCTCGAGCACGTCGTCGATGCGCGCCGGGCGGCGGAAGTCGAGGCTCATGCGGCGGACGACGAAGGCGGCAGCTTCGCGCCCCTCGCTGCCCTCGAACAGCGCGCGATGATCGTTGCCGACGAGGCGCAGGAAATCCGAACGGCCCCGCTCGCACCAGCGCACGTAGGACCCGTGGTAGACGAGGCCGGAAAAATCGGTGTCCTCGAAATAGACGCGGATCGGCAGCACGTGCCGGCGTCCCGCGGCATCGACAGCGATGCGGCCGGCGAGATCGGGCCAGTCGGCGGCCGGTGCATCGGACATGTCTCAGGCTCCCAGGTCGACGAGGACGATCTCCGGCGGCATGCCGAAGCGCACCGGCATGATCGAGCAGCCGAGCCCGCCCGAGATGACGAGGTGGCGGCCGTCCTCGACCACGTGCCCGTAAGCATAGCGGTTGCCGAAGCGGGACGGCACCACCGGCGAATAGCCGAAGAGCCGCACCTGGCCGCCGTGGGTGTGGCCGCACAGCGTGACGGCGGCGCGCGGCGGGATGCGCGGGAAGATGTCGGGCTCGTGCACCAGCAGGACGAGCGGCGCATCGTCCGTCACTTTCGCCAGCAGACCATCGAGGTCATCGACGCCGTCGTAAGCATAGTCGTCGCGATACGGCACGCCGATGCGGCGGCGATAGAAGGCCCATTGGTCGCCGAGCCCGCCGAGCCAGAACGGGATGCCGTCCTTCACCAGCCGGCGCGCATCGTTCTCATAAACGGGAATGCCCGCGGCCTGGAGCGCGCGGCCTGCCGGCGTTGGTCCCGCCCGGCGGCGCTGCACGTCGGGGTCGTCCCACCAGTCGTGATTGCCGAGGATCGCATGCACGCCGAGCGGCGCCTCGAGGCGGCCGAGCTCGCCCGCCCAGTCCGCATAGGGCACCGCGCCGTGCGCGAACCGCTGATGCGAGATGTAGTCGCCGAGCAGTACGGTGATGTCCGGCCGAAGGGCATTGGCCGCATCGACGATCGAGCGCACGTGGCCCGCCGTCATCCACGGATCGCAGGTATGAATATCGGCGAGCGCCGCAATGCGCAGCTTGAGGCCCGCCGGCCATCCCGCGGGCGCGATGCGGTAGCGCGTGACGGACAGGCGCAGCAGCGGCTCGATGCCGAACGCATAGCCGCCGATGCCGGCCAGGCCCGCAAGTATACCGGCCGCACCGGCGATGAACCCACGGCGCGTCACGCGGCGCCCCGACCCGTCCCGCATTCACGCCGCCCCGGACCTGCTCTCGTCATCGAGATCAGTGTCGGGGTCGAAAAGGCCGAATTGCGGCGTCGACAGGCGCGCCGGACCGGACAGCCCGAGGTGCCGGTAAGCCTTGAGCGTCAGCACGCGGCCGCGCGGGGTGCGGCTGACGAAGCCCTGCTGCAGCAGGTAGGGCTCGACGATCTCCTCCAGCGCGTCGCGCGGCTCGGACAGTGCGGCCGACAGCGTCTCGATGCCGACCGGTCCGCCCTCATAGGTGCGCGCGATGCAGCCCAGATAGCGGTGGTCGAGGGCGTCGAGGCCCTCGTTGTCCACTTCGAGCTGGCCCAGCGCGCGGTCGGCGACGGCGGCATCGATGCGCGCGGCATGCTCCACGACGGCGAAATCGCGCACGCGGCGCAGGAGGCGGCCGGCGATGCGCGGCGTGCCGCGCGCGCGTCGCGCGATCTCGCGCGCGCCCTCCGGCACCAGCGGCGCGCCGAGCACGCGGGCGCCGCGCGTCACCACCTGCTCCAGCTCGTCCACGGTATAGAAGTTGAGGCGGATGGGGATGCCGAAGCGGTCGCGCAGCGGCGTGGTGAGGAGCCCGGAGCGCGTCGTGGCACCGATGAGCGTGAACTTCGCGAGGTCGATGCGCACCGAGCGCGCCGCCGGCCCCTCGCCGATGATGAGGTCGAGCTGGAAGTCCTCCATGGCGGGATAGAGGATCTCCTCCACCGCGGGATTGAGGCGGTGGATCTCGTCGATGAACAGGACGTCGCGGTCTTCAAGATTGGTCAGCAGGGCGGCGAGGTCGCCGGCCTTGGAGATGACGGGCCCCGACGTGGCGCGGAAGCCGACGCCCAGCTCGCGCGCCATGATCTGCGCCAGCGTCGTCTTGCCGAGGCCGGGCGGGCCGGCGAACAGCACGTGGTCGAGCGCATCCCCGCGCGACCGCGCGGCCGTGATGAACACGCGCAGGTTGGCGCGCGCCTGCTCCTGGCCGATGAAGTCGTCGAGCCGTTGCGGGCGCAGCGAGGCATCCGCATCCGTTTCGCGCCTGGCGCCGGTGACGAGGCGATCGTCGGTCATGGTTTGTTCTGTCTGAGGTGGTTCGCCGGGAGTGTCAAGGCGCGGGCGGCGCAACATGCGGCCGCACGGTGGAGAGTGTGGGCATGACACAACGGCTAGCGCGCCAGCTCCTTGAGGCCGCGGCGGATGAGCTTGGCGGTATCCGCATCCTCGCCCAGTTCCTTCATGGCGGTGGCGACGGCGGCGCTGGCCTGCGTCGGCTGATAGCCGAGGTTCGTCAGCGCCGAGATGGCCTCGGCGAGCGCGCTCGGCGCGAGGGCGGCACCGGCGGCCCCCTTGGCGGCAGGCGTCGCCGGCACGTTGAGGCCGGCGACCGACAGCGCGGGCGCCTTGTCCTTCAGTTCCGACGTGATGCGCTGCGCGAGCTTGCGGCCGACGCCCTGCGCCTGCTCCACCGCCTGCCAGTGACCCAGCGCCACGGCGTTGGCGAGTTCGGACGGCGACAGCACGCCCAGGACCGCCAGCGCCACCTTCGAGCCGACGCCCTGGATGGTCTGCAGCGTGCGGAACCACGAGCGCTCCACCTCGCTCGAGAACCCGAACAGCCGGATCGCGTCCTCGCGCACGTGCGTGTCGATGGTGAGCGCCACCGTCTCGCCGATCCTGAGTCCCCGCAGCGTGCGCGCGGAGAGCTGCACCTCGTAGCCGACACCGTTCACGTCGATGATGGCGTGCGCCTCGCCGATCGCGTCGACCTTGCCGGCGAGCTTGCCGATCATGCGCGGATCTCCCGGCGCGCCAGCGCGGCAGCGGGCGTCGCGCGATGTGTCGCATGGCAAATGGCGATGGCGAGCGCGTCGGCCTCGTCCGCGCTGTCGAAGGTCGCGCGCGGCAGCAGGAAGCCGATCATGGTCTGGATCTGGCGCTTCTCGGCATGGCCGGCGCCGACAACGGTCTTCTTGATGAGGTTTGGCTGGTATTCGGCGACACGCAGGCCGTGCAGCGCCGGCGCCAGCAGGGCCATGCCGCGCGCCTGGCCGAGCTTCAGCGTGGCGCGCGCGTTCTCGTTGACGAACGTCTCCTCGACCGCGGCCTCCGCCGGCTTGTGCGCGGCGATGACGTCGACGAGGCCCTGGTAGATCGACCGCAGGCGATAGGCGAGGTCGTCGCCGTCATCGGAGACGACGAGACCGCTGGCGACATAAACGAGTCGCACGCCGTCGCTCTCGACGATGCCCCATCCGGTGCGCCTCAGCCCCGGATCGATACCGATGATGCGAATCGCTGTCCCCCGCATGGCCCATGCTGATAGCACAGGCGGCCGATGCGCGAAGACGGCAGGCGGGGTGCGCGGCAGATCGACGGCCGGGCGCGGCGGGAATGCGACAGTGGGTGGCGGGCCGGGCCCGCGGGCTCAGGCGGCGATGCCGGAGGCGAGCGTCACGCGGCCGTTCTGGTAGTCGAAGCAGGTGGAGCGGACAACGCCGAACACGTAGGGGTTAGCGACGAGGCCGCCGGCGCGCGGGCGGGAAGCAGCGAGCTGGCGCTCGGCCGCGTCCGCCGTCAGGATGCGGCGCAGGTTGTTGACGTAGGTATCGAATTCCTGCGAGCCGAGCTGCATGGGGGTCCCCCGCGTCGCTGCGCGGTGCGGACGATCCGGCACCGGCGCGTGTGAAGAAACCCTAACCGCCGCCCTTTTACCTTCCCTTGCGGCCACCTCCGAAAATTGAGGCGAATTGCGCAGGGTCCGTTTACCAAGGGCGGCCATCCCCCATAGGATGGCCCGTATTTGCTGGAGCCGCGCGCTTCAGGCCGCCGTCAGCTTCGCCAGCACCTGGTCGGAAACCTCGAAATTGGAAAAGACATTCTGAACGTCGTCATCCTCCTCGAGGGTGGCGAGCAGCTTCAGGACGGAGGCGGCCTTCTCCTCGTCGAGACTGGTGGTCAGGGTCGGCTTCCAGATGGCTTTCACCGAGGACGGCTGGCCGAGCTTGGCTTCCAGCGCCGCCGCAACGGTGCCGAGGCTCTCGAAGCTGCAGAGCACGGTGTGGCCGTCCTCGTCGGACACGACGTCCTCCGCGCCGGCCTCGATGGCAGCCTCCACCATGGCGTCGGCCGATCCGGCTGCCGGCGGATAGACGATCTCGCCGACGTGCTGGAACATATGGCTCACGGAGCCCGTGGCGCCCAGATTGCCGGCGTATTTCGTGAAGGCCGCGCGCACGGCGCCGCCGGTGCGGTTGCGGTTGTCGGTCAGCGCCTCGACGATGACGGCGACGCCGCCGGGGCCGTAACCCTCGTAGCGCACGGCCTCGTAGCTCTCGGTATCCGCGCCCGCCGCCTTCTTGATGGCGCGCTCGATGTTGTCCTTCGGCATGTTCTCGGCGCGAGCCGCCTGGATGGCGAGGCGCAGCCGCGGGTTCATGTCCGGGTCCGGCGAGCCGTTGCGCGCCGCGGTCGTGATCTCGCGTCCGAACTTCGCGAACAGGCGGGCGCGGGCGGCGTCCTGCCGGCCCTTGCGGTGCATGATGTTCTTGAACTGGGAATGGCCTGCCATCGGTCTCGGATGCCCTGCTCGCCTGAAATGTGCAGCCGAGCTTATAGGGGCCTCAAATGGCAGAATCCAGTCCGCAGAGGCCCATCCGCCACAGCGCCTTTAACCTTTTGTTAAGGGACGCACGCTACCGTCATTAACCAGATGGAAACCATCCTGGTCGTCGCCACGCTGCCCAGCGGACGCCCAGCGGAGGTCGCGAGTATCGGCTTCCTTAGAGGTGACCGGAATTGGCCGGTGCCTGGCGTCCATCAGACTCTTTCTCACTCGACCCAGAACAGCGGCTCGGTAGGTGCAAGGACACCACCGAGCCGCAAACCTTTTGCGGCCCGCGCCAGCCCGGTCGCATCGTCGATGTCGACGCACAGCCCCGACAAAGTCGCGGGCCCCGACGCCGGCTCGAAGCGCGCGCGCGGCACCTTCGTCAGGAACCGGTTGATCGGCTCCTCGATCGTCATGCCGAGCACGGAGTTGTAGTCGCCGCACATGCCCGCGTCGGTCATGTAGGCCGTGCCCGCCGGCAGGACGCGCTCGTCGGCGGTCGGCACATGCGTGTGCGTGCCGACGACGAGGCTCGCCCGTCCGTCGACATAATGGCCCATCGCCTCTTTCTCGCTCGTCGCCTCGGCATGAAAGTCGATGACGATGGCATCCGCGCCGCGCTTCAGGCCGCAGGCCTCGACCTCGGCATCGACGGCGCGGAACGGGCAGTCGAGCTCCGGCATGAAGATGCGGCCCATGGCGTTCATCACCAGCACATCGGCGCCGCCGGCCGACTTGAAGAGCCCGGCGCCGCGGCCCGGCGTGCCGGGCGGATAGTTGATCGGGCGCAGGAGCTGGGGCACGCGCTCGATGAAGACCAGTGCCTCCTTCTGGTCGAAGGAGTGGTTGCCGAGCGTGATGACGTCGGCGCCCGCGCCCAGCAGGTCCTCGACGATCGCCTCCGTGATGCCGAAGCCGCCGGCGGCGTTCTCGCCGTTGACGATGACGAAGTCGAGCTTCCACCGCCGCCGCAACCCGGGCAGCTGCTCGACCACCGCCTGGCGGCCCGTACGCCCCACAACGTCGCCGAGAAAGAGAAGGCGCATCCAAAAATCCGATCGGTTGCCGTCAGGCCGGAAAGCGGCGCGGGCCGCCGGGCGTCAGAACCCAGTCCAGCCGTTCGTCATAGTCGAGATGGGGAACCGCGTCGACCTGCTGGCCGTCGAAGGCGACGCCGACCGCGACGACCGGCTTTCGCGCCCGCAGGCCGCGTAGCGTGCGGTCGTAGAAGCCGCCGCCGTAGCCGAGGCGCCAGCCCTCGGCATCCCAGGCGAGCAGCGGCACGAGCAGGATGTCGGGGTCGACCGTCGGCTGCTCCGCCTTCGGCTGGCGGATACCCCACAGCGCAATGTCGAGTTCGTCGCCGGGCGCCCAGGTCCGGAAGGCAAGCGGCTCGCCCTTGCCCTGCATCACCGGCAGGCAGGCGCGGCACCCCTCGCCGACGAGCCGCGCAAGCAGCGGGAAAACGTCGAGCTCCTCGGGCATGGCGGAAAAGCCGGAGATGATGCTCCCCGGGCGCGGCGCGGCGAAGGCGAGACCGACGGCGGCAATCTTCTCGGACGCGGCAGCCCGCTCGGGCGGCGACAGCAGCGCGCGGCGGGCGATCGCAGCCGCCCGCAATGCGGATTTCGATGCAATCTCGGTCATGTGCGGCCTTGTGCGGGCACCCCTCTCGTGCCGGCACGCGGACGCAGGAGGCAGGCGCAGAAATGCGAAACGCAGAGCCGCAGAGGCCGTCGCAGCGATTGATCCCGCTGGGTCCCTACAATGTGTAGGTGGGCGCCGTGTGTCCGGGGCCACGGCCCCGGTCAGGGACAGCTCCCGAGCAGAACTTATAGGCCCCCGGGTCATATGTGCCGCGGACGCACCCCGCAGCCCTGCGCGACCCAATGTAATGCGGAGGCCTTAAAAGTCCAATCACGCGGCGCCATGTCGGACGGGGCGCCCGGAAAGACGGGCCGGCTAGGCGGCCGATCGGCCCGAACGCTTCTGGCGCGGCTCGTCGGGTCGGGTCGCCAGTTCCTCGATGTCCTCGATTCGCCGCCGCGCATCCCACAGCTCGTCGCCGATAACCACGGCCGCCATCAGCAGCAGGCGGTCGTCGCCCACCTGGCCGAACTCGTCGCAGAGCTTCTCGACCCGTTCCTTGACATAGGTGGCCACCTCGAGCAGGCGGTCCTCCTCGCCGTCGGCGCAGCTCAGCCGATACGTGCGCCCGTTCAGTGTGACCGAAACCTGACCCATTCCGCCCCGCAGCGATCCCGCCGGAAAACGCGCACGCAGAACGCCACGAACTCAGGAAAAACAGGCCGTCTCAGCACTTGGCTTCCATCACCGTATGCAGAGAGTCGAGGGCCCAGGCAATGCGGTCCGCCACCTGGCTCTGCCGCTCTTCCAGCTCGCGCACGCGCGCCTCCGCCTCGGCAAGCCGGATGCGCAGGGCGGCGCATTCCCGTTCCAGCTGCGCCGTGCGGCCGCGACCGCCGCCGGCCTCCGCCCTGGACTCGCCCCGCGTTTCGGTCCGTGCAACGCGCGCGCCGACAGAGACGCTTTTGCCGCCGGGCCTGTGGGCACCGCGCTCAGCCATGGATCAACCCGCTTCTTGTGCGTCGCGCGATGAGCGCGCCGACACCCCTCTACCGGAACCGACATTAGGAAGCCGGACTTGTAGCGTCAATGAAGTGTGGCCAATCGCAGCGCATTCATCGCATTGGCGTGTGACCAATTGACATCGTTGCCGCGCCGCCGCAGTAGATGCGGGAACCCCGCCACACATGACGCCAAATGGCCCAGGAGATCACGCAATGACCGTCAGAGTCGCCATCAACGGTTTCGGTCGCATCGGCCGCAACGTGCTGAGAGCGATCATCGAGAGCGGGCGCAACGACATCGCCGTCGTCGCCATCAACGACCTCGGTCCCGTCGAGACCAATGCGCACCTGCTGCGCTACGACAGCGTGCACGGCCGCTTCCCGCACGAGGTCAAGGTGTCGGGCGACAGCATCGACGTCGGCCGCGGCCCGATCAAGGTGACGGCGGTCAGGGATCCCGCCCAGCTCCCGCACAAGGACCTCAAGGTCGACATCGCGCTCGAGTGCACGGGTATCTTCGCCTCGAAGGAGAAGGCCTCCGCCCACCTCAAGGCCGGCGCCAAGCGCGTCCTCGTCTCGGCGCCCGCCGACGGCGCCGACCTGACGGTCGTCTACGGCGTCAACCACGACAAGCTGACGCGCGACCATCTCGTCGTCTCCAACGCCTCATGCACGACCAACTGCCTCGCACCGGTCGCCAAGGTGCTGAACGAGGCCGTCGGCATCGAGAAGGGCTTCATGACGACGATCCACGCCTACACCGGCGACCAGCCGACGCTCGACACCATGCACAAGGATCTCTACCGCGCGCGCGCCGCGGCGCTGAGCATGATCCCGACGACCACGGGTGCCGCCAAGGCCGTTGGCCTCGTGCTGCCGGAGCTCAACGGCAAGCTCGACGGCACCTCGATCCGCGTACCGACGCCCAACGTCTCGGTGGTGGACTTCAAGTTCATCGCCAACCGCAAGACGAGCAAGGACGAGATCAACGAGGCGGTGAAGCGGGCCGCGGGCCAGTCGCTCAAGGGCATCCTCGGCACCACCGACGCGCCCAACGTCTCGATCGACTTCAACCACGACAGCCACTCGTCGATCTTCCACCTCGACCAGACCAAGGTGATGGACGGCACGCTGGTGCGCGTGCTTGCCTGGTACGACAACGAGTGGGGCTTCTCCAACCGCATGAGCGACACGGCTGTCGCCATCGGCAAGCTCATCTGACGCGAGGCGCTCCGCCGGGGCGCCGATGTGTCGGCATCGCAGACGGCCGCGGGGCGACCCGCGGCCGTTCGCGTTTGCCGCTTAGACGAGCTGGACGAAAATGAGCAGCAGTCCGATCACCGAAACGCCCCAGGCCGCCGTCCGCAACCAGGGAATGCCCGCGAGATAGAGGGCGGCATGAGCAGCCCGGCCCCAGAAGAACAGCCTGCACCCGAGCGCGGTCATCGCATTGGTGCGCTGCGCGATCACCGCCACGAGCACCAGGATCGCGAACAGCAGGAGATTTTCCAGCATGTTGGCGTGCGCGCGCGCCGCCCGGCCGGCCCAGCCCGGCATTTCCGGCATGTTCTCGCGGTTGCCGGCAAGACGCGGCAGGCCCACTTCGAGCGTCGCGCCGGCCGCCGCGATCAGCACCAGCAGGAAGGCGAGGGCCGCCGACCAGATGAGATAGGCAAGTTCGATCCCCATCGGAATTCTCCCGTTCAAACGCCAGCACCCGACCGCGCACCCGACCGCGCACCCGACCGCGCACCCGACTCTGGGCGGAGTATGAGCGTATGCGGAACGATGTCGAGGCAGCCGGTGTGCGTTGCCGCGAGCCTGTGGCCGGATGCCGGCCGCTGGAATATGGTTTGCCGACCGTGGGTTGCAGCAGCCGCCTCTTTCCCGGGCTGCGGCCAGGGCCAAACGCGCTTTGCCTCTTGAGGAAGCCTCTGAGGTAACCTGATCCGGCGGCCCGCTCTGGCCTCGCGCCGGCAACCGCGCTATCTCATCGCGGTCCATATCGAACCCCCATCGCGCGCCGAGCGCCCCTGGAGATGCCGCATGACCCACAAACTCGAAGATGTCGCCGCCGCCATGGTGGCCCCCGGCAAAGGCATTCTTGCCGCCGACGAGAGCACCGGAACGATCAAGAAGCGCTTCGACAGCATCAAGGCCGACAACACCGAGGACAATCGCCGCGACTACCGCGAGATGCTGTTCCGCACGACGGCCGCCATGTCGGACCACATCTCGGGCGTGATCCTCTATGACGAGACGATCCGCCAGAAGGCGAAGGACGGCACGCCCCTCACCCAGATCATCGCCAAGACCGGCGCGCTGCCCGGCATCAAGGTGGACGCCGGCACCAAACCGCTCGCCTTCTGTCCCGGCGAGGTCGTGACCGAGGGTCTCGACGGCCTGCGCGACCGGCTCAAGGACTACGCCGGCCTCGGCGCCAGGTTCGCCAAGTGGCGCGCCGTCATCGACATCGGCAAAGGCATCCCGAGCTACGACTGCATCAATGCCAACGCGCACGCGCTCGCCCGCTATGCCGCTCTGTGCGTGGAAGGCGGTATCGTTCCCATCGTCGAGCCCGAGGTGCTGATGGACGGCGATCACACCATCGATCGCTGCGCGGAGGTGACCGAGTGGGTGCTGAAGGAGGTCTACAGCCAGCTCTATTACGCGCGCGTGCCGCTGGAGAAGACCATCCTGAAGCCGAACATGGTCATCGCCGGCAAGAAGTGCGCGAAGCAGGCGAGCCGCGAGGAAGTGGCCGAGAAGACCGTCGCCATCCTGAAGCGCACCGTGCCGGCCGCGGTGCCCGGCATCGCCTTCCTGTCGGGCGGCCAGTCGGACGAGGACGCGACCGCGCATCTGCACTACATGAACGCGATGGGTCCCCTGCCCTGGAAGCTCTCGTTCTCCTATGGCCGCGCGCTGCAGGCAGCCGCGCTCAAGGCCTGGGGCGGCAAGAGCGAGAACACCGCCGCCGGCCAGCGCGCCTTCGCCCACCGCGCGAAGATGAACGGGCTCGCCACGCTCGGAAAATGGGCACAGAACCTGGAAAAAGCGGCCTGACGCGCGCCGCCGCGGGTCAGGTTTGCAGTCGAGGCCGCGAATTTGCCGGAATCGCCCCGGCAGGCTCGCGTCCATCCCATGGACAGGCCATTGCCGATGACCTCCGCGCCCGAGCGCACCTGTGATCTGTATCTCGTCATCGCCGCCGCACCGACGGCGGCGGCGCGGCTCGAGGCTGCGCTCGGCGCCTGCACCGCCGCGAGTGTCCTGATCCGGCCCGACGGCGCGGCCGGATACGGCGGCGCCGCTCCCCTCGTCGCCGCGGCGCAGGCTCATGGAGCTGCGGCGCTGATCGACTCGGATGCCGAGGCGGCGCGAAAGCTCAAGGCGGACGGCGTGCACCTGCCGCTGTCGCGGGCGCCGCTCGAGGCTTGCCGCGCCGCGCGCGAAGCCTTGCGCGGCAGCGCCATCATCGGGGCGGAAGCGGGCAAGTCGCGGCACGACGCCATGTCGCTCGGCGAGGCCGGCGTCGACTACGTGAGCTTCGGCGTTCCGCCCGATGTGAAGGACATCGCCGGCGCCCGGGCGCGCCGGCTCGACATGGTCACGTGGTGGGCCGAGATCTTCGAGGTGCCCTGCGTTGCGTTCGACGTTGCGGATGCCGACGCGGCCGCCGTGCTGGTGCGCGCCGGCGCCGACTTCATCGCCGTCACGCTCGATGCCGGCCTGAGCGCGGCGGACACGCGCGGCTTCGTGACCGACATCGCGGCCGCGCTCGGCGCGCCGCAGGCGGCAGCTGAGGGGACACATGGCGACCCCGCACCATTCCGTCCTTTGCCGCGCGCTGCTGGCGCTCGCTCTCCTCGCGATGCCCGCGGCCGCGCCGGTGCAGGCGGAGACGAGCTCCTGGATCGACCGTGCGACCGACGTCGCGCCGGCCACGCGCAAGGACAAGCCGCTGCGCCTCGAGAAGCCGGCCGCCACGCGCCCGGCCCGTGCCGCTCCGCCGACCGCGACCGGCGGCGACATGCCGACCAGCAAGCTCGACGGTCGCCCCGCGGGCAGCGATCGCGGCAATGTCAGCTCGTTCGCCAAGACATCGCCATCGTCCGGCGCGACGACGCCGGTCTCCGGCGAGGATGCCGCCTATCTCGCCTTCGACGAAGGCAAGTACCTGACGGCGCTGGACCTGGCGCAGAAAGCGGCCAAGGGCGGCGATCCGCAGGCGCACACGCTCATCGGCCGCATCTACCAGGAAGGCCTCGGCGTGAAGCGGGACGCGGCCACCGCCGCCAAGTGGTACGCGCGCGCGGCCGAGCTCGGCGACACGGAAGGCCAGTTCGCCTACGGCATCCTGCTCGCCGAGGGCGAGGGCGTCGCCAAGGATCGCGTCGCCGCCGGCAAGATGTTCGAGGCGGCGGCCATGAAGGGCCACGCGCTCGCCAACTACAATCTCGCGCTGCTGTTCCTCAGGGGCGACGGCAAGCCCGAGAACCCCTATCGCGCCGCGCGACACATGCGCTATGCCGCTGAGCAGGGCGTCGTGGCGGCGCAGTACGATCTCGGCACGCTCTACGCAACCGGCACCGGCGTCGATCCGAACGCGTTCGAGGCGGCGAAGTGGATCGGCAGGGCCGCCGTTGCCGGCAATCCCGAAGCCGAGCTCGATTTCGGCGTGCTGCTGATGCGCGGACAAGGTGTGCCGGTCGACCAGAAGCGCGCCATCTCCATGCTGCGCGCAGCCGCCGAGAAGGGCGTGGCGGTGGCGCAGAACCGGCTGGCGCGCTGCTATGCCTACGGCCTCGGCGTCGCGGCCGACGCCGGCGAGGCGGCGAAATGGAATCTGATCGCCAAGGCGTCCGGCCTCGAGGATCCCGCGCTCGACAAGATGGTGGCCAAGATGGCCAGAGGCGACCGCCTCAAGGCGGAACAGGCGGCAAGCGCCTGGCAGGATCGCGCGGCCTTCCAGTAACCTTCCGCGTCGGGACGTCGGTCGGGGCCTGCTTGCCAGCAGCGGCGCGAGCCGCTATCGCATGGCCACCGCCCACGGCCACACTGAGGCCGGTGCCGAAGATCGCAACGCCAGCGAGACCCACATGACCGCCTCCGCCCTGATGAACGTGATGAGCACAGCGGCCCGCAAGGCGGCACGCAGCCTCGTGCGCGACTTCGGCGAGGTCGAGCAGCTGCAGGTGTCGGTGAAGGGACCGGCGAACTTCGTCTCCGCTGCCGACCACAAGGCCGAGGAGATCATCTTCCAGGAGCTGTCGAAGGCGCGACCCGGCTACGGCTTCCTGATGGAGGAGCGCGGCGCGGTCGAGGGCGTGGACAAGACGCACCGCTGGATCGTCGATCCGCTCGACGGCACGACGAACTTCCTGCACGGCCTTCCGCTCTTCTGCATCTCCATCGGCCTCGAACGCGAAGGGCAGATCGTCGCCGGCCTCGTCTACGCGCCCATCCTCGACGAGATGTACATGGCGGAGAAGGGCAAGGGCGCCTTCATGCTCGACCGCCAGCAGCGCAGCCGCCGCCTGCGCGTCGCCGCGCGCAAGACGCTGGCGGACGCGGTCATCGCCACCGGCATTCCCCACCGCGGCCGATCCAACCATCCGCGCTTCCTGAAGGAATGCGCCACCACCATGCCCGAGGTAGCCGGCATCCGCCGCTCGGGCTCGGCGGCCATCGACCTCGCCTGGGTGGCCGCGGGCCGCCTCGACGGCTACTGGGAGCACAACCTCGGCGCCTGGGACCTGGCCGCCGGCACGATCCTGGTGCGCGAGGCCGGCGGCTTCGTCACCGACGCGGAGGGCACGCCGAACCTGCTCGAGGGCGGCAGCGTGGTGGCGGGCAACCAGCACATCCATAAGGCGCTGCTGGACCTGCTCGGCAAAAGCCGGGCGGCGGCCTGATCGGCCGCAGACGCCCCAAATCGGCGCCAAATGGCGTCCAAGTGGTCCGGACCGGTCCCCAGCGGGCCGCAGATGCCCACGAAATGGGCCGCCATGAGCCCAATCCGGCCGCTTCGTGCACGAAGTTGCCGGTTTGTGTTGTGATGGTCTTTGGCTAATCTCGCCCCCAAACGAGGCTGGAGCACGGGAATGGCAAGAGCGCGAACGTCGGACAGGGCCGGTCAGGGACTGGGCCGGACATTGTCGACGCCGGGGGTGTTCCTCCTGCGCATGATGATCTTCCTGGTGCTGGTCGGCCTGCTGTGCGCCATCCTGAACCGCCAGCTCCTCGAAGCGGCGATGCACAATCCCGGATTGAATTTCCTCATCCTCGGCGTGCTCGCCGCCGGCATCGTCTACGCCTTCCGCCAGGTGCTGCGGCTCTATCCGGAAATCCGCTGGGTGAATGCGTTCCGCATCGCCGACCCGGGGCTCGCCATCTCGCACCGCCCCGTGCTGCTCGCGCCGATGGCGACCATGCTGCGCGACCGCACCGGCGCCCTGTCGCTGTCGGCGACCTCGATGCGCTCGATCATGGATTCCATCGGCTCGCGCCTCGACGAAGCGCGCGACACCGGACGTTACCTCGTCGGCCTGCTGGTGTTCCTCGGCCTGCTCGGCACCTTCTGGGGCCTGCTCGACACCATCCGCTCGGTCGGGGGCGCCATCAGCTCTCTCGATGCCGGCAATACCGCCGACAGCGTCGCCGTGTTCGGCGAGCTGAAGAACGGCCTTGCCGCACCGCTGCGCGGCATGGGCACGGCGTTCTCCTCATCGCTGCTCGGTCTTGCCGGCTCGCTGGTGCTGGGCTTCCTCGACCTGCAGGCGAGCCACGCGCACGGCCGCTTCTACAATGAGCTCGAGGAATGGCTGTCGGTCATCACCGACCTGGGCCCGGGCGTGGTCGCCGGCGGCGACAACCGCCAGCTCTACGGCGCTGTCTACGAGATGCAGCGCACGCTTTCCGAGCTGACGAACCGCATGTCGGCCACGCCGGTCATGAACGGCGGCGGTCCGGCCGACGAGGCGGTGAAGGACTTGGCGAAAGGCGTCGACCAGCTCGTGCGCCAGATGCGCGCGGAACAGAAGGTCGTGCGCGAGTGGGTGGATGAGCAGGCGGCCCAGCAGTCCGAGGTCGCCTCGGTGCTGAAAGACCTGGCGCAGAACATGGTGCCGGCGCGCAAGGGCAAGGCATGAGCTACGCGCGCGGACGCAAGACCGCCAGCTATACCGAATTCTGGCCGGGTTTCGTGGACGTGCTCTCCACGCTGCTGCTCGTCGTGACGTTCCTGATGTCGCTGTTCATGGTGGCGCAGTTCTATGTCGGCCAGGAAGCGAGCGGCAAGGACGTGGCGCTCAAGCGCCTGACGCGCCAGATCACCGAGCTCACCAACCTGCTCGGGCTCGAGCAGGGCAAGAGCAAGGGCGCGATCGACGAGCTTGCCGCGCTGCAGGCGACACTGGCGACGCTGAGGGCCGAGAACAGCCGGCTGTCGGGCGCGGCCGGACTGGGCGAGGAAAAGGCGACGGCCGCCAACCAGCGGATCGCCGCCCTCACCAAGGAGATCGACACGCAGAAGGCGATCTCGAGCGAGGCGCTCTCCAAGGTCGACCTGCTCAACCAGCAGATGCTGGCGTTGCGCCGGCAGCTCGCCGCCATCCAGGAAGCGCTGACGGCCGCGGAAGCCAAGGACAAGGAATCCCAGGCGCGCATCTCCGACCTCGGCCAGCGGCTCAACGTGGCGCTGGCGCGCCAGGTGCAGGAGCTGCAGCGCTACCGCTCCGACTTCTTCGGCCGTCTGCGCGAGCTGCTGCGCGACCGCAAGGACATCCGCGTCGTCGGCGACCGCTTCGTCTTCCAGTCGGAGGTGCTCTTCCCGTCCGGGCAGGCCACGCTGACGCCGGAGGGGCTTGCCGCCATCGACCAGCTCGCGACCGCGATCATCGAGCTAGAGAAGTCGATCCCGAAGGAGATCGACTGGTCGCTGCAGGTGGACGGCCACACCGACTCGCGCCCCATCGCCAGCGCGCAGTTCCCGTCCAACTGGGAGCTGTCGACGGCGCGCGCCGTCACCGTCGTGAAATACCTCATCAGCCGCGGCGTGGCGCCGAACCGGGTCGTCGCCGCAGGCTACGGCGAATTCCAGCCGCTCGAGCAGGGTACGTCCGAGGAAGTCCTGCGCCGCAACCGCCGCATCGAGCTGAAGCTCACCAACCGCTAGCTGGGGATCGGGAGCCCCGGGATGCAGGCGCAGCGGCCGAGCGGGCCGCACAGCGAGCCGGTCGGCTCCGCCGTAACCAACGGATCACAGGGGCGCTCGATGTGCGTCGCTACGACGCCGGCGCGCGCCACGTCCATCTTCGGCGCCGATGCCGGCACCGAAAAGGCGGCTGCGACCGCGAGCACGACGGCGATCGCGGCCGTCCGCGCATATCCCGCCTGAGGTGTCATCGAAGCCTCCATTGCATTTTCATGCATCTGGTTTTCGCAACACCGATATCCAATCCCCGGTTCCGCCCCGCCGCCCGCACGCGAATTCAAATCAGCGGGATGGAACCCCTTCGGCAGTGCCGGCGTTTTTGTGAGCGCTCCCGAAAGGACACCCGACCATGCCCTTCAAGTTCAGCGATTTCTCGCGCCATGCGGCGTGTTGGCTCGGGACGTCGTGGGCTTTCCTGGCTGCGCTTCTCGTCGTGATCGTCTGGATCGCATCCGGCCCGGTGTTCGGCTATTCCGACACCTGGCAGCTTGTCATCAACACCGGCACAACGATCGTGACGTTCCTGATGGTGTTCCTGATCCAGAACACACAGAATCGCGACGCGCAGGCGCTCCACCTCAAGCTCGACGAGCTGATCCACAGCACGAAGGCCGCGCGCAACAAGCTGATCGACCTCGAGGACTGCACCGACGAGGAAATCGCCAGCCTCAAGGCCCAGTTCGGCACGCTCAAGGGCGAGCGGGACGATCCGCCGCGGTCTCAGGCGAACGCCAGTCCCTGACCGCGTGCGCGCGCGCTTCCCGCTCCCGGCGTCAACGGACGGAAGCGCCCGGTGAGTGCGTAGCTGCCGCCAGGATGCACGAGCCGCGCCAGCGTGATCGGGGCGGTGCCCTGCCGGGTGCGGCGCACGATGACCAGGCACGCCTCGCCGCGCGCGAGACCCATCAGGCGGGCCGTACGCGCGTCGGCGTTTTCAGCGGCAATGTCGTGCCGGGCTTCCGACCAGGGCACGTGCTCGAGCAGCCAGCGACCCGGGGCGACGGCGCCAAAAATGTCGGCTGACGCCTGCGGCACCGCGGCAAGATTGATGAGCCGCTCCTCGAGCTGGATGACGGCATCGCCTGAAAAATGCCGGCAAGTCAGCTCCAGCAACGGCGTACCGACAGGCACGCCGATGTCCGCGGCCAGCCCGGCATCGGCCCGCCGCTCGGTGCACGACATCAGCTCGTAGCGATACGTGCCGCCGTTGCGCTCCACCTCGGCGGCGATATCCCAGATCTGGAAGACGGTCAGTTCTGCCGGCCGCTCGGCGACGAAGCTGCCGCGCCGGCGCCAGCGCACGATGAGCCCTTCCGCCGCAAGCGATGTGAGCGCGCGGTTCACCGTCATGCGCGAGGTGGAAAATGCTTTTGTCAGCTCCATCTCGGACGGGATGCGACGGCCCGGACGCCAGCGTCCCTGCATGATGGGATCGGCGATGGCGCGGCGGATCTGCTCGTAGACCGGGCCGCTGCCCGTCCGCTTCAGGCCGTTACCGCCGCGGGCACGCGTGAGGGATGCTTGAGCCACGGTCAGGCGGCCTCCATCAGGCGAGCCATGGTGGCCGCGAAGCGGGCCGCCGCGGCCTCGCGCACGACGTGCCGCCCGGCAGAAACCACGCGCCGGCCGCCGGCGTAGACATCGCCCACCAGGCCGTTGCCGCCGCCGAATATCCAGGTATCGAGCACGTCATCACCGTCGCGACCGGCGAGCGCGGGATGCCCGCCGTCGAGAAGGACGATGTCGGCATCGGCGCCGGCGCGCAACGCGCCCGATGGCCGCGCCAGCGCCTGCGCACCGCCGGCGCAGGCGGCATCGAAGAGCGCGCGCCCTGTCGATCCGCCCGGCGGCGCCAGGATCGCGCGCCGGCGCGACGTCAGCCGCTGCGCGTATTCGACGGTGCGCAGCTCCTCGGCGAGCGAGACGCGCACGTTGCTGTCCGATCCGATGCCGAAGCGTCCGCCGGCCTCGCGATAGGGTTCGGCGGCGAAGACGCCATCGCCGAGATTGGCCTCCGTGATGGGACACAGGCCTGCGACCGCGCCCGCTGCGGCCAGTCCCGACACCTCGGCCGGCGTCATGTGCGTGCAATGGATCAGGCACCAGCGCCGATCGACCGGCCCGTTGCGCAGCAGCCATTCGACAGGCCTCAGGCCCGACCAGGTCACGCACGCCTCCACCTCGGCGGTCTGCTCGGCGGCATGGATGTGGACGGGACCCGACGGGTTCTGGGCGAGGAGCGCGGCCAGCTCCGGCGCATCCACCGCGCGCAGCGAATGCGGCGCGATGCCGATGTCGGCGCCGTCGAGCGCTGCGACATGGCGCCTGCTGCCCTCCATCAGCCGTGCGAACCCGTCGAGGTCGGACAGGAACCGGACCTGCCCGGCGACCGGCGCGGCGCCGCCGCAGCCGCCATGCGCGTAAAAGCACGGCAGCAGCGTCAGGCCGATGCCGCTCTCTGCCGCCGCGGCGGCGATGCGCGCCGCCATCTCGGCGGGGTCGTCGTAGCGGCGGCCGTCCGGCGCGTTGTGCAGATAATGGAATTCGCCGACGGCGGTGAAACCGGCCTCCAGCATCTCGACATAGAGCCACGCAGCGACCGCCTCGACATCGTCGGGCGTCATGCGCGCGAGGAAGCGGTACATCAGCTCGCGCCACGTCCAGAAATTGTCGCTGTCGGGCCCGCGCCGCTCTGTGAGCCCCGACATCGCGCGCTGGAAGGCATGACTGTGAACGTTGGCGAGCCCCGGCACCGCAAAGCCCGAGAAGCATTCGTCGCCCGCGCGCGCCGGCACGTCATGGTCGATCGACGCGATGCGGCGGCCGTCGAGCGCGATGCGCACGTCGCGGCGCCAGCCGTCGTCGAGAAGCGCGTGTCGGACGTGGATCGCGGTCACGGTCGAGGTCCTGCCGGATGACGATGGCGCACGCGACTGCGGGCCGCCGGTGCCGTGTCGATATGTATAGACAAAAACGGTGCGGGCGACTAGCGTCGCGCGATCCACAAAACGTGATGCGTGCTCCGGGAGGCCGTGATGCAGGTGGATCGTCTCTGGACCAATGCGCGGATCGCGACGCTCGATCCCGCACGGCCGGGACTCGGGCTCATCGAGCCGGCCGCGCTCGCCTGCACGCAAGGGCGCATCGCCTGGATCGGGCCGCAGCCGGACGCCGCCAAAATCGACGCCGCCGAGCGCATCGACGTCGCGGGCCGCTGGATCACGCCGGGCCTGATCGACTGCCACACTCATCTCGTCTACGGCGGCAACCGCGCGCACGAGTTCGAGCTGCGCCTCGAGGGCGCCACCTACGAGGAGATCGCACGCGCGGGCGGCGGCATCGTCTCGACCGTCAAGGCCACCCGCGCCGCGAGCGCGGACGATCTCATCTCGGCCACGCTGCCGCGCCTCGACGCGCTGCTGGCCGAAGGCGTGACGACGGTCGAGATCAAGTCGGGATACGGCCTCGATCTCCAGACCGAAACGCGCCAGCTCACCGTCGCACGCAAGCTCGGCACGCTCAGGCCCGTCTCCGTGGCGACGACCTTCCTCGGCGCGCACGCGCTGCCGCCGGAGGCCGCCGGCGACAAGGACGCCTACACCGCCAAGGTGGCGGGCGAGATGCTGCCGGCTATCGCGCGGGCGGGCCTTGCGGACGCGGTCGATGCCTTCATGGAGGGCATCGCGTTCGACGCCGCGCAGACGGCGCGCGTGTTCGATGCGGCGACCGCGCTCGGGCTGCGCGTGAAGCTGCATGCCGACCAGCTCTCCAACCTCGGCGGCGCGGCGCTCGCCGCACGCTATGGCGGGCTGTCGGCCGACCATCTCGAATATACGGACGATGCCGGCGCGGCCGCCATGGCCAAGGCCGGAACGGTCGCCGTGCTGCTTCCGGGCGCGACATATTTCCTGCGCGAGACGACACTGCCGCCGCTCGACCTCTTCCGCCGGCACCGCACGCGGATCGCCATCGCGACCGACTCCAATCCCGGCTCCTCGCCGCTCACTTCGCTGCTGATGGCCATGAACATGGCGGCGACGCTCTTCCGCATGACGGTGGACGAGATCATCGCCGGCGTGACGCGCGAGGCCGCACACGCCCTCGGCCGGCAGAACGACGTCGGCACGCTGGAGGTCGGCAAGTCCTGCGACCTCGCCATCTGGAACGTGGAGCGGCTCGCCGAGCTGCCCTACCGCATGGGTTTCAACCCGCTGCACGCGCGCGTATGGAGGGGCGCATGAGCGTCCTGGTGCTGACCCCCGGCGCGGTCACGCTCGACACATGGCGCGCCATCTACCGCGGCGCCGGAGTGCGGCTCGATCCGGCCTGCGCACCGGCGGTCGCGACCGGCGCCCGCGCGGTCGAGGCCATCCTCGCCAAAGGCGATCCGGTCTACGGCATCAACACGGGCTTCGGGAAGCTCGCCAGCGTGCGCATCGCCGAGGGCGAGCTCGCCGAACTGCAACGGAACATCGTGCTGTCGCACGCGGCCGGCGTCGGCGAGCCCGTGCCGTCCGACATCGTGCGCCTGATGATGGCGCTGAAGCTCGCCAGCCTCGCGCAGGGCGCGTCCGGCGTCCGTCCCGCGACGCTGGCGCTGCTCGAGGGCATGCTGTCGGCCGGCATCCTGCCGGTCGTCCCGCGCCAGGGATCGGTGGGCGCATCGGGTGATCTTGCGCCCCTCGCGCACATGGCGGCCGCCATGATCGGCGTCGGCGAGGTGCTGACGCCGGACGGGCGCGAGCCGGCAGCCGATGCGCTGAAGCGGGCGGGCCTCGCGCCGGTGGCGCTGGCGCCCAAGGAAGGGCTGGCCCTGCTCAACGGCACGCAGTTCTCGACCGCCTGGGCGCTTGCCGCCCTGTTCGAGCTGGCGACGCTGTTCGACACGGCCCTCGTCACGGGCGTTCTGGCGACCGAAGCCGCCAAGGGCTCCGATGCACCTTTCGATCCGCGCATTCATCTGCTGCGCCGCCACCGCGGGCAGATCGACTGTGCGGACGCGCTGCGCACGCTCATGGCCGGCAGCGCCATCCGTGCCTCGCACCTCGTCGGCGACGACCGCGTGCAGGACCCCTACTGCCTGCGCTGCCAGCCGCAGGTGATGGGCGCCGCCCTCGACGTGTTGCGGACCGCCGCCGCGACGCTCGCGACGGAGGCCAACGCCGTCTCCGACAATCCGTTGATCTTCGCCGAGGACACGGCGGCGCTGTCCGGCGGCAACTTCCACGCCGAGCCCGTCGCCTTCGCGGCCGACACGATGGCGCTCGCCGCCTGCGAGATCGGCTCGCTCTCCGAGCGGCGCATCGCCATGCTGGTGGACCCGGCGCTGTCGCGTCTGCCCGCGTTCCTGACGCCGAAGCCGGGCCTCAACTCGGGCTTCATGATCCCGCAGGTGACGGCCGCCGCTCTCGTCGCCGAGAACAAGCAGCGCGCCGCGCCCGCAAGCATCGACACCATCCCGACCTCGGCCAACCAGGAGGATCACGTCTCCATGGCCGCGCATGCCGCCGTCCGGCTGCTGCCGATGGCCGACAATCTCGGGCACGTGCTGGCGATCGAGCTGCTGGCGGCGGCACAGGGCTGCGATTTCCACGCGCCGCTGCGCTCGAGCAGCGCCATCGAGCGGGTCCGTGCCTGCCTCAGGGCCGAGGTGCCGCACCTCGACAACGATCGCCTGCTCGCGCCCGACATCGCCGCGGCCGCCCGGCTCGTGCGCTCCGGTGCGATCGTGGAAGCCGCGGGCATCGGCCTGCCACGTCTCTGGGACGCACAGGCATGAGCGCAACCAGACCCGAGTGGCTGACCGTCGAAGCGCGCAAGGCTCCGCTCATCGTCAGCCTGCCGCACACCGGCGTGGACCTGCCGCCCGATATCGAGGCGGCCTGTGTCTCGCCCTGGCGCGCACGTAAGGACGCCGACTGGTGGATCGACCGCCTCTACGGTTTCGCGCGCGACCTCGATGCGACCATCGTGCATACGGCCATTTCGCGCACCGCGATCGACGTCAACCGCGACCCGTCCGGCGTCTCGCTCTACCCCGGACAGGCGACGACGGAGCTGTGCCCGACGACGACATTCGACGGCGAGCCGCTCTACAAGCCCGGCAGGGCGC
>JBFWWW010000008.1:0-41494 GCA_050245975.1 Hyphomicrobiaceae bacterium | reverse complement strand
CCAGGCATCCATCGCCGCGGCCGGTCTTGCCGCCGCCGAGTGCCACCGCATCGCGACGGGACGCGATCAGAGCGTCTCCGTCGACATGCGGCATGCCGAGGTCGAGTTCCGCAGCGAACGCTACATGCGCATCGTCGGCGCCGAGCCGCCGCCGATGTGGGACCCGATCGCGGGCGTCTATCAGACAGGCGACGGCCGCTTCGTCCGGCTGCACACCAATTTTCCTCATCACCGCGCCAACGTGCTGGCCGTGCTCGGCTGCGGAGGAACGCGCGAAGAGGTCGCGGCGGCCCTCGCGACCCGCGCCGCCGAACCATTCGAGACGGAGGCCATAGCGCGCGGCGCCGTCGTGGCCATGATGCGAACCGAAGCCGAATGGGCAGCCCACCCGCACGGCAAAGCGCTGCAGACCCTGCCGGTCATCGAGATCACGAAGATCGGCGATGCGCCGCCACGGCTTCTGCCGGCAGGCGAGCGGCCTCTGGCTGGCCTGCACGTTCTCGACCTTTCGCGCGTCATCGCCGGCCCGGTAGCCGGACGGACACTCGCGGCACATGGCGCCGACGTGCTGCTCGTCACGTCGCCGAACCTCCCGAACTTCGACTGGCTGTCGCTCGACACCGGACGCGGCAAGCGGGCGACGTTCCTCGATCTGCACACCCCCGCCGACCGGGAGACGCTGACGCGTCTGCTCTCGCAAGCCGATATCCTGTCACAGGGCTATCGGCCCGACGCGATCGCGCGATTGGGGTTTGGACCCGAGGACGCGCAGCGCATTCGCCCGGGGATCGTCTATGTCTCGCTCTGCGCCTACGGGCGCACGGGACCCTGGGCCGGGCGGCGCGGGTTCGACTCGCTTGTGCAGACCGCCGTCGGCATCAACGCGGCGGAGGCCGATGCCGCCGGGATCGACCGACCGAAGGAGCTGCCGGCGCAAGCGCTCGATCATGCCACCGGTTACCTCATGGCGTTCGGAGCGATCATGGCGCGTATCCGGCAGGCGCGGGAAGGCGGAAGCTGGCACGTTCAGGTGTCGCTGGCGCAGACAGCGGAATGGTTGCGCAGCCTTGGCCGTCTGCCGGATGGATTGCAGGCCCCGGATGCAAGTCTCGAAGATATCCAGGACCTGATCGAGGAAACTCCGACGGCTCTCGGCACCATGCGCGCAGTCCAGCATGCTGCCATGCTGTCCGAAACACCGGCGCGATGGACGCTTCCCGCCGCACCGCTCGGCAGCAGCCGCGCGGAGTGGACATAACGGCAACACTTCCCACTTGCGCTGCCGCCAGATCGGACCGCAAGCTCTCGGCAATCGAGACAAGCGGAGAAGCAGCATGCGCATCGTCTGCATCGGCGGCGGTCCGGCGGGGCTCTATTTCGCACTGCTCATGAAGATTGCCGACCCGAGCCACAGCATCACGGTGGTCGAGCGCAACAGGCCTTACGATACGTTCGGCTGGGGCGTCGTCTTCTCGGATGCGACGATGGACAACATGCGCCGGTGGGATGGCAAAACCGCCGCCCAAATCGAGCAGGCCTTCAACCACTGGGACGATATCGAGGTGCTGATCAAAGGCCGGCGCATGCGCACGACCGGCCATGGCTTCGTCGGCATCGGCCGCAAGCGGCTGCTCAACATCCTGCAGGTCCGCTGCGAGGAGGTCGGCGTCGAGCTGGTCTTCGACCGTGATGTCGTCAGCGATCGCGAATTCCCGGATGCCGATCTCATCGTCGCATCGGATGGCGTCAATTCCCGCATCCGCGAGGCTTATGCGGATGTCTTCAAGCCAGACATGCAACGGCGGCCCAACCGCTACATCTGGCTCGGAACGGACAAGGTCTTCGACGCGTTCACGTTCGATTTCCAGCGCACCGAACACGGGTGGTTCCAGGCCCACATCTACAAGTTCGACGACACGACCTCCACGTTCATCATCGAGACCACGGAAGACGCCTATCTCGCCAGCGGCCTCGACACGATGGATCAGGAGGCCTCGCTGGCATTCTGTGAAACGCTGTTCTCCGGCGTGCTCGAAGGGCATCGACTGCGCAGCAACGCGCGCCACATGCGCGGCTCGCAATGGCTGTCGTTCGGGCGCCTGATCTGCGAGACCTGGCATCATTTCAACGGCTCGTCCCATGTGGCACTGCTGGGAGACGCCGCGCACACCGCGCACTTCGCCATCGGCTCCGGTACCAAGCTCGCACTGGAAGACGCGATCGAGCTGACGCGCCAGTTCATCGAGCATGGCGCGACGCGAGACAAGATCGCCCAGGTTCTCGATGCCTACCAGGACGTACGCAAGGTCGACGTGGCGCGCATACAGAACGCGGCGCGGAACGCGATGGAGTGGTTCGAAGTGGTGGGCCAGCGCTACGCCGACCGCCTCGAGCCCGAGCAGCTCATGTACAGCTTGCTGACGCGCTCGCAGCGCATCAGCCATGAGAATCTGCGCCTGCGCGACAAGACTTACCTCGAAGGTTACGAGCGCTGGTTCGCAGCGCGCGCCGGCGCGGACAACAAGGCGCCCGTGCCGCCGATGTTCACGCCGTTTCGCATCAGGTCCCTGACGCTGCCGAACAGGATCGCCGTCTCCCCGATGGCGATGTACTCGGCAAAAGACGGCGTGCCCGGCGATTTCCATATCGTGCATCTGGGCACGCGTGCGCTCGGTGGGGCAGGGCTGGTGTTCTGCGAGATGACGTGTCCCTCGCCCGATGCGCGCATCACGCCAGGTTGCCCAGGCCTTTGGAATGAGGAGCAGGCCGCAGCATGGGCCCGCATCGTCTCGTTCATCCATGCCAACTCCGAAGCCAAGGTCGGCCTGCAGCTTGGACATGCGGGGCGCAAGGGTTCGACGCGCGTCGCCTGGGACGGCATGGATCAGCCGCTCGACAACGGCAATTGGCCCCTGCTGTCGGCATCGGCGGTGCCGTATCTCGGCAGCGGGCAGATCCCGCGCGAGATGACGCGGGCCGACATGGATCGCGTGCGCAATGACTTTGTCCGCGCCGCACAGCTCGGGGCCGGGGCAGGATTCGATCTGCTCGAGCTGCACTGCGCGCACGGCTATCTGCTGTCGAGCTTTCTCTCGCCGCTGACCAATGTGAGGCGTGACGAGTACGGCGGCTCCCACGAGAACCGCGCTCGTTATCCACTGGAAGTGTTTCTCGCCATGCGCGCCGTCTGGCCGGAGGACCGTCCAATGTCCGTCCGCCTGTCGTGCAACGACTGGGCGGATGGCGGGAACACCCCCGAGGATGCAGCGATCTTTGCAAAGCTGTTCAAGGAGGCCGGCGCCGACCTGATCGACTGCTCGTCGGGGCAGGTGTGGGCCGACGATCATCCGGTCTATGGCCGGCTCTACCAGACGCCGTTCGCCGACAAGATCCGCAACGAGGTCGGGATTGCGACCATTGCCGTGGGCGCCATCTCAGAGGCCGATCATGCCAACAGCATCATCGCTGCCGGACGAGCCGATATCTGCGCCATCGCACGCCCGCATCTCGCCGACGCAGCCTGGACGCTGCACGAGGCGGCAAAGATCGGCTTTTCCGATATCGAGTGGCCGAAGCAATACCGGTCGGCGCGGGCACAATACGAAACCAATCTGGCGCGCGCCGCCGCGCCACCCCGGCCGTAATCGCGGCAAAGAAAAAGCCCTGCCGAAGCAGGGCTCTTTCCATGCCAGTTCCGCAGGCCGCCGTCAGATGGCCTGCTTCAAATCCTTGGCGGCGCGGAAGGCAATCTTCTTGCTCGCCTTGATCTTGATCGCTTCGCCCGTCGCGGGGTTGCGGCCCATGCGCGCCGGACGCTTGCGCACCTGCAGGATGCCGAGCCCGTTGAGGCGGATGCGCTTGCCCTTCTTGAGGCTCTTCGTGATGTCCTCGACCATGGTCAACAGCATGGCGTTGACCTGGGACTTCGGAAGCTCGTGAGCCTCCGACAATGCCAAGGCAAGGTCACGGAGCGTGACGGTCTCGACCTTGACGGCGGCCTTCTTGGCCTGAGCGATCTTCGGACCGCTTTCGATGCGTTTCATAGTTGCTGCCCTCTGCTGCGATTTGCCGTGATGAAGCTGGTGAAATACTTTGATTACTCTGCAATATTTGAATTCGCAGTGATTTGGTACTCAGACATCGAGCCTGGCCAAGCAAAACGCTGGCGCGTTGTTCCTTTGCCACGGCCGCTGCAAGTCTAGCACTCGACTTGTACGTACGCCCATATTTTATGCGGCAAAGCCAGCCAAAAAGCGCACATTTGCACATTAACCGCCGCGGGCCGGGCGATAATGAAAGCAGTGGCGGCGACGGATTTCGGGGACAGCGCCAATGGTATTTCCTCTCTACGACGACAATCCGTTCAAGCGGGCGACACCGCCGCTCATGACCTGGGGGCTGATCGCTCTCAACGTCATCGTGTTCATGGTCGAGCTGGGGTCGAACGAAGTCGGGCAGGCTATGCTCAACAGCTTCGGCGCCACCCCCGCGGTGATCCTGCGCGAAGTGAGGCTGCCGAACTCGTCCCTGCCCCCAGAGATCACCTTGGTGACCAGCCTGTTCCTGCACGGCGGCTGGGAACACATCCTCGGCAACATGGTCTATCTGTGGGTGTTCGGCGACGATATCGAGGATGCCCTCGGGCCGATCCGCTTTCTCATCTTCTACCTGCTCTCCGGAATTGCCGCGACGGCCGCGTTCATCGCGCTCGATCCGCACTCGACCATTCCCCTCGTCGGAGCGTCGGGCGCCATATCGGGAATCCTTGCCGCCTACCTCATGCTGCGGCCATGCGCCAAGGTCTCGGTATTCATCCTTCGCGTCGTCGTGCGCATCCGTGCCTTGTGGGTCATCGGCGCGTGGATCCTGCTGCAGATCATCTCGATCCTCAATCAGCCCAACGACGGCGTCGCCTACACAGCGCATGGCGGCGGACTGATCGCGGGTGCCGTGCTGTTTCTCCTGATGCGTCCGGCCGGCGTCCACCTCTTCACCTGTGTCGAACAACCCGGCGAGAGCGAAGGCACTGTCTGAGCGCTCAATTCAATTGCGAGGCGACCGCCACCTCTTAGACTGGGCGGCGTGACGGGACACACGGGAGGCGGTGATCGTGGCGTATGATCTGGTTCTCAAGGGCGGCAGGGTCGTCGATCCATCGCAGAATATCGATGCCGTGATGGACGTGGCGTTCGCAGGCAGCAAGGTCGCCGCCGTCGGCAAGTCGCTCGAGGCCGGTCCCTCCGGCAAGACGCGAAGCGTGACCGGACATATCGTGACGCCCGGCCTCATTGATCTTCATACGCACGTCTACTGGGGCGGCACATCGCTCGGCATCGATGCCGAGGACTTCTGCCGCCGGTCGGGCGTGACGACGTCCATCGATACCGGCAGCGCCGGCCCCGGCAACTTCGCCGGCTTCCGCACCCACGTGATCGATAAATCGCAGGTGCGCATCCTCGCCTACCTGCACGTCTCGCACGCCGGCATCTACGGCTTCTCCAAGCGCGTGATGGTCGGGGAGAGCGAAGAGATACGCTTGATGAACCCCATCGATGCCGTTGAGGTGGCGGATGCCAACCGGGACGTCGTCGTCGGCATCAAGGTGCGTGTCGGCAAGCATGCCGCAGGGACACAGGGTGCAAATGCCCTCGACATCGCGCTGCAGGTGGCGGATGAGGCGCGCATGCCGCTCATGTGCCACATCGATCACCCGCCGCCGTCCTATGACGATGTCGTTTCCAAGCTGCGTCCGGGCGATGTGCTGACGCACGCATTCCGGCCGTTCCCGAACGCGCCGACCACCGCGCAGGGCACCGTGCGCGCGTCGGTTCTCGAAGCGCGCAAACGCGGCGTGCTGTTCGATATCGGGCACGGCATGGGATCGTTCTCGTTCAAGACCGCCCGCACGATGCTGGCGAACGGCTTCTATCCCGACACGATCTCCTCGGACGTGCATGCACTCTGCATCGATGGTCCGGCGTTCGACCAGGTTACGACGATGTCGAAGTTTCTGTGTCTCGGGATGCCGCTCGTCGACGTGATCCGTCAGTCGACGATCAATGCGGCGCAGGCCTTGAAGCGGCTGGAACTCGGAAGCCTGAAGCCCGGATCGGTCGGCGACGCCACCGTGCTGCAGGTCGAGGAGGGGACGTTCGACTACGTGGACGTGGTGGGCGAGCATCTCGCCGGTCGGCAGCGCATCGTCTCGCGCGGCGTGGTCGTCGGCGGCAGATGGTGGCATCCCGCATGATGCGGTATAACAACCTGCCGATTTTGTTGGTTTCTCACCGAATTTCCCAATCCGCCTGCCCAGCGGCGAACTTAACTGTCTATGCCTCGTTACCCCATGTAGTCTAAGCGCTGGCGCCCCGCCCTGACGCCGGCAAACGGAGAGCCCCATGGCCCAGAACAATCCCTTCGAGATCCCCCAGCAGCTCCGCGAGCTTGCCGAGAAGAACGTCGAGCAGGCCCGCTCCGCCTATGCCCAGTTCATGGACGCCATGGGCAAGGCGACCGGTATGTGGGCCATGGGCATGCCGGCCAATGCCATGACGTCCGGCTTCAAGGACGTGCAGGATCGCGCGATCCGCTTCGCCAAACAGAACGCCGAGGCCGGCTTCGCGATGGCGAGCGAACTGGCAAATGCGAAAGACATCTCCGATGTCCTCGCCATCCAGAGCCGCTATGCGCAGACACAGATGCAGGCTTATGCACTGCAGGCGCAGGAACTGGGACGCCTGATGGCCGAAGCTGTGCAGAAGTCGCAGCCAAAAGCCTGACCTGGCCAGGCTGGCAACCGCACAGAAGAAAAACGCGGCGCGTGCGACCCAGTTCGCAAGCGGGTTGTTTCCCCGTAGAGTGCTTCCCAAACAAGCACTCTCGGGAGGCTGTCCATGGAGCGAATCTGGGTGAAGAACTATCCGCCGGGCGTTCCGGCGGACATTGATCCGAAGCAGTACACCTCGCTGGTTGCGCTGCTCGAGGAAAGCTTCGCCAAATACAAGAACGACGACGCTTACGCGTGTATGGGAGCGCACCTCACGTATGGCGAGCTCGACGACCGGTCGCGCGCACTGGCAGCCTGGCTGCAAAGCCGCGGGCTGAAGCGCGGCGATCGCGTCGCGATCATGATGCCCAATGTGCTGCAGTACCCGATCAGCATGGCGGCAATCCTGCGGGCGGGACTGATCGTCGTCAACGTGAACCCGCTTTACACCCCGCGCGAGCTCGAGCATCAGCTCAAGGATTCCGGCGCCACAGCCATCATCATCCTGGAAAACTTCGCCAACACGCTGGCGCAGGTGCTTCCAAAAACGGCCATCAAACATATCGTCGTCGCCAGCATGGGCGAGCTGCTCGGCTTCCCGAAGGGCGTGATCGTCAATTTCGTCGTGCGCCGTGTGAAGAAAATGGTGCCGCCCTACAAGCTGCCGGCAACAACGACCTTCAGTGCAGCCGTCGCAGCCGGGCGAAGCCTGCAGCTGTCGCGCGTCGAAATCGGCGCCGAAGATCCCGCGTTCCTGCAATATACCGGCGGCACCACGGGCATATCCAAAGGCGCCACGCTGCTGCATCGGAACGTGGTCGCCAATGTCCTGCAGAATGAGGTGTGGCTGCAGCCCGCACTGAGCAAGGGCAAGCCGGTGGATCGGCTGATCATTGTCACAGCGCTGCCGCTCTATCATATTTTCGCGCTGACCGCGTGCGCGCTTCTCGGCATGCGAATCGGCGGCATGTGTCTCCTCATCCCGAACCCGCGCGACATCCCGGGCTTCGTGAAGGAGCTGTCAAAATACAAGTTCAACATGCTTCCGGCCGTCAACACGCTCTACAATGCCCTGCTGCACAACGCTGAGTTCACAAAGCTCGACTTCAGTTGGCTGAAGGCCTCGAACGGTGGCGGCATGGCGGTGCAGCGCGCCGTCGCCGAAAAGTGGTTCAAGCTGACCGGCTGCCCGATCGTCGAAGGCTATGGACTGTCGGAAACGTCGCCGACGCTCACCTGCAACCGCGCGGACAACAACGAATATACCGGCACCATCGGCCTTCCGGTGCCGTCGACAGACATCTCCATCCGAGACGAGAACAACGCTGAGGTACCGCTGGGAGAGCCGGGCGAAATTTGCGCCAAAGGCCCGCAGGTCATGGCGGGCTACTGGAACCGGCCGGACGAGACCGCAAAGGCGATGACACCCGACGGGTTCTTCAAGACCGGCGACATCGGGAAAATGGACGCGTCAGGCCAGGTCACCATCATCGACCGGAAGAAGGACATGATTCTCGTCTCGGGCTTCAACGTCTATCCGAACGAAGTCGAGGACGTCGTGGCGGCTCACCCGGGCGTTCTCGAGTGTGCAGCCGTGGGCGTACCGGACGCGCATTCCGGTGAAGCCGTGGTGCTCTATGTGGTGAAGAAGGACCCCGCGCTGACGGAACAGGCGCTTATGGACTATTGCCGGAAGGAATTGACGGGCTACAAGCGCCCGCACCGGATCGTCTTCCGGACCGAGCTGCCGAAGACGAACGTCGGCAAAATCCTGCGCCGCGAACTGCGCGACCAGGCTGCCAAGGAGACCTCGAAAGCGGCGTGAGACCGACGCGCCGCTATTGACGCGTTTCCGATCGGCGCCAGGGCTTGTCGACGCGCGGCGGAAACGCCGGTGCGAAATCGCCGTCACCGAGGCTCAGGTTGCGATTGTAGGCCGGATCGGCAGCGATCGCGGCCGGCCATCGCGCCCGCATGACATTGACCTCCGACTCGAACCGCGCCCGCTTCGCCGGCGTGTCCTCATAACCGCGCGTCCGGGATTCATGGTGGTAGAGCACGGCATGGGGCGTCCATGCGTTGCGATAGCCGGCTGCGCGCACCTTGAGACAGAAGTCGATATCGTTGAAGGCGACCTTCAGCGCCTCCTCGTCCATGCCTCCGACCTGCTCATAGATGCTGCGACGCACGAGACAGCAGGCCGCCGTGACGGCACTCATGTCCTGCGCCAATCGCAGGCGGCCCATTTGGCCGATGGCATCGGCCGGGGCGCCAACGAAAACGTGCCCGGCGACACCGCCCTTCCCGACAATGACCCCGCCGTGCTGAATCGTGTCGTCGGGATAGAGCAGCATCGCCCCCACCACGCCGACGCGCGGCTGCAGAGCCAGGCCCACCATCTCCGACAGCCAGCCGCCGGACTTCACCGTGGTGTCGTTGTTGAGCAGGCAGACAAACTCGGCGCTGCACGCCCGCACCGCCGCGTTCATCATGGCGGAAAAATTGAATGACCCGTCGGCCTGTATGACGCGGGCAACCCCGCTGGTCGCGATCTCGCGCAGATAGTCCAGAGCGGCGGGATCGTCGGACCTGTGATCGACAACGAGGATATCGTAGGCCGGATAGGTGGTGAGGCTGCGGATGCTTTCGATACACGGCTTGAGCACATCGAGGCCGTTGTGCGTCGGCACGATGATCGTGACCCGTGGCGACGGATCTGGAATTCGGAAGCTGATGCGCAAGGCGCCCGTTGCCGGCACGGGAGTTACATCGGAATTCAGCCCTCGCCGCGCGATGTGCTCGCTTACGGCGCGCGCCGCCGCATCCAATGCATAGTCCTTGACCTGAACCCCCGCGGCCGTCGATCCGGCGGCAGAGCGCCAGTGATAGAGCACGTGCGGGATATGAACGATCTGCTCCAGCGCAACGCGCTCGCTGCAGCGGAGTATGAGATCGTAGTCCTGTGCGCCGTCGAACCCGCTGCGGAAACCGCCTTCCGCGCGCACGAGCGCCGACTGGATGGCACAGAAGTGGCAGGCATAATTCTGGCCAAGGATAAGCGTCTCGTTCCAGTCCGGCTTGAAATAGGGATCATAGCGCCGGCCCTCCTCGGTAATCTTGTCCTCGTCCGAATAAATCAGCCGGACGTCGGGACGAGCCGCAATCGTGTCGGCAACGCAAAAGAGCGCGTGCGGCGGCAGCAGATCGTCGTGATCGAGGAACGCGATCCAGTCGCCGCTGGCCAGCGCGAGAGCGGAGTTGGATGCACGCGCAATGTGCCCCCTCTGCGCGCGATGCACGACCTTGATGCGGGCGTCGCGCCGGGCATAGTCATCAAGCAAGGCGCGCACATCCCGGTGTGTCGAGGCATCATTGGCAATGCAGAGCTCCCACGCCTCATACACCTGAGCGCGCACGCTCTCGATGGCCTCCCGCAGCAGCCGTGCCGGCGCATTAAACACCGGCATGACGATCGAAATCATCGGGCGGCGTGTGAGAGCAGCAATCTGGCGCCGCATCGCGGCGATATCGTCGGGCCCGATGGTGTCGTAAAGCGCGACCCAATTCTCGTACCGGTACTCCGCACTGTCGCTTCCTTCGAGCTGATGGAGGCGCTGAGCCAGGCCTCGCAGTCCCTGCGCCGCCACCAAACCGCCGGCGGCTCGCACGTGGCGGAGCACGTCACCCGGCGCCCTGATACGCTTTCGCGCGGCTGCAATGGCAAGCCGGCCGTAGTATTCGGTGCGCGGCATGCGCCGCAGCATGGCAGCTCCGGCAAGTGCACCGCCCTCGCGGTTATCGGATTCAAGGCGCAACGCACGGACGCCGTGCGGGAGAACGACATCGGCGGACAGCCGTCCGCTGCCGGAGCGGCGCAGCCGCAAAGGTCTGCGGACGCCGCCGGCAAACCCCGCGCCGCAATCGGCTCGCAGTGCCGGCACGGCCAGCGCGCCGGTCCCAATATCGTCGAAGGTCACGCGATACCGACCAGCCGGCAGGTCGAACGGCCGGCGCGGTATGAGGAACGCATGGCCACCCGATTCTCCGGGTCGTCGGACGGGCACGATCACAATACGGCGCGGCAGCAGTGAGGGCAGGCCGTGCACGACGGTCGCGAGCCACCGCCATGGCGCCGTGACGCGCCAGCTCGTGCTGCCTTCGAGCACCGAAATATGCTGGCTGAGCGCAGCGATCGTCTGTCCGTGCGTCTCAATGACCGCATCGCGTGCGCGGATCGTCTCCTGCGCAACCCGGATCGTCTCATCACGCGCGCGGAGAACCTCAACACCCGCTGCCAGCGCCTCGTCACGCGCCCGGATTGTTTCGTCACGTTCGCCGATCGACGCATCGCGGGCACGAACCTCGGCCGCCAGGGCGGCGACCCGCTGGCGCACGTCCACAAGCTGCCGCAATGCCGGGTTCACGATTTGAACAGCCGTATCCAGATTTACGTCGCGACCTGTCACCGCCCTCTGGATTGCGGTTTCTTGTCTCCAGGCCGCATCGATCTCGCCGTCGGCAGCGTCAAGGCCGATCCCCCGGCAGATCTCGCGCGTCAGCGTCGCGGCATCAATGCCCGGGGCAATGATCGACAGCCGATGCTCCTCGAGGGTATGGACGATGCCGCGCAACAGCACAAGCAGCAGCGGCGCGTCTCCGACCAGTTCCCATTCGCGATCGATGAGATCGAAGCCGCCGGCCGTCTCGACAACATTCTTCGGCACGGCATCGATCAACGATCCGGGCAGGACCCATGAGGCGACCTGTCCCGGCTGGGGCTCATTCACGCATCGGGCCTGAGCTTTCAGATACGCGGCCCAGGGCGAGAACACCGCGGCAAGCTCTGAGAGGCTCGCTGCCTCCATGAGGGCGCGATTGACGCGCCGGACAAACAGGCGTCCGGCAACATACCGGCTGGCGCCGACACGATGGCGGATGGTAACGCCGTCCGCCGTCTTCTCGACCACGCCGTCCCGCCCGTCGAGCCGTCGCTTTACGACTTCGCCGGGACCCGGGGATGACGCAAGAACAAGCGTTTCGCAAGCGAGCTCGGCACATCGGGAAGTGACGGCGTATGTGCACGCCTCGGCCTCGAAAGTGGGCAGATCGGCGGTCTGGCGAGACGCGACAAGCAGAAACGAATTGGCGAGATCGCCAATCAGCCCGTTTGCCGCGAGGCCTTCGGTGGCGAGAGGCTCCGAGAACAAGCGCTCACCGCCATCTCGTGCGGGCGGCATTGCGGCGAGAAGATCGGCGGGGTCCGGCGCACCTCGATCAAGTGCGGCCTGCGAGATCCAGACCGTCGGCAGTTTGTAGTCGGGAAACGGATAGCTGAAAGTCTGCGCGGGCAAGCCAGCACGCGCAACGAAATCCGCCAGCTCCCGCTTGCCGAACGTAACGGGCGTTCCGTCACCATAGAGTCCGCTGATGCCGGCGAATGGAGCACCAAGATGATCCTCCGGCGCACCGTTGAAGTAGGCCAGGCCAAGCTTGTTTTCGATCGCCACCACGCAGCGCCCGCCCGGCAGCAGATGGGCAACCGCCTGGCGCAAGACCGCCGCGACCGGATCAGACTCGCCGGAATACTTGCGCGCATACTCGAGCACGCCCACGAGCAGCACCCAGTCAAAGGACTGCGGACTTCGGAACGCGCAGATGTCGTCCACGACGATCTCGACGTTCGGCAAGTCCGCGCAGCGTTCGCGAGCGATGCGGGCCCGCGTTGGACTGCCCTCGACCGCGACGACATCGCAGCCGATGTCCCCCAGGTAACGTGTCAGCGCGCCGCAGCCGCAGCCGAGGTCGAGAACCCGGTCACCCTTGCGAAACGGCAGCGGACGCAAAAGACAATGGCGCTGCCGGCTCAGGTGATAGGTCGACGGCCAGTCGCGGATCGCCCGCTCAAGCTCGACCGACTGGCTGGAGCGATCCTTGGCCCCGCGCACGGCCTCGAGGAGATAGGCCTCCACGGCATCGCCATCCGAATACGCTATCGGCTCGTGGCCACTGCGGACCACGAGGCCGGTGGCCTCGTCGCGGCGATAGATCGAATCCTGCACCTGACATACCCGGCACGAAACCGGCTGCGCGGGATGACGCAGCCTGCAGGATCATAGCCTCCGGCCGCTGGAGTTACACGCGCCGCCCGACAAAGGCACCGAGCCAAGCCAGGAGGATGGGAGGAATGGCAAGAAGTGCGAAGACGATGAGGCCAAGCGGCAAAAGATTGCCTGCGCCGTTGGTCAACACGGCCCAGCCGGCCTGGGCGACCATGGGTGTCAGTCCCCACCGCCAGGCGCCGTCGGGCGTGAAGAACCCCAGGATGCCGGCGACGGCTGCCACGCACGGCAAGGCAACCGTGAAATAGACGGGAGCATCCCAGGCTTCGCGGCGCCCGCTGAGTTCGGACACGATCAGCCAAGCCAGGATGCCGGCCATGGCAGCGACGATATAGGAAACGATTTCACGGCGCATGCGACCCCCGCCGCTGCCGGCCCGTCAGGCGCCCTGCGCGGCCCCGGCCCGCACCCAACTCGAAAGAAAGCGGTCGAGCCACGAATGAACGCGCGGACCATGCAGCACGTGATTGCTCAGGTGCTCGCTCTGTGGGCGTGCGCCCTTGGCCGACAGCTTGTGCAGATTGTAGCCGGTCCAGCGATGCACCTGCGCATGCGTGATCTCAGGGTGGAACTGAACTCCGACGGCGCCTGGGCCGTAGCTGAACGCCTGGCTCGGGAAGGCCCCGTCCGACGAGGCCAACAGCTCGCTGCCGGAGGCGAGATCAAATCCCTCGCGATGCCATTGATAGACGTAATCCGGCCAGGGTCCGCGTGCGCGACCCGCATCGGTGGTGTTGAGCTTGTAATAGCCGATCTCCACCTCGTTCTCCGGGTGCGTGTACACACGCGCTCCGAGATGACGTGCCAGCATCTGCGCGCCGAGGCAGATGCCCAGGAAAGGGCGCTTCTCTTTCAAAGCGACACCGATCCAGTCGGTCTCTGCCTTGATGAAATCGTCGGTATCGTTGGCGCTCATGGGGCCGCCGAAGATAACGGCGCCACAGTGGTTCTCTAGAGTTGCAGGGAGCGGACAGCCAAACCGGGGGCGACGGATATCGAGCATGTGCCCGTTGCGGCGGAACCACTGACCGACATGGCCCGGATTTGAATGCTCCTGATGCAGAATGATGAGAACCGGCTTCTTGGCAGGTGGCTGCGCGAAGCGCGGCTCAGGGGTGGCATCCAGTGTATCGGCCACCGGTTTAGCGTCGAACATCCCTCTCCTCTTTCGACCCTTTACCCCGCCCGGGCCAGAGCAGCCAGCCAACGATAGGAAGCAGCATTCTATTCGGAATCGCGCGAATCGCCAATGCCAACGGTACGTTAAACAGGCCGGCCACCGCGACACGTTGCCCCCAGCGGAATGCCCGATGGCCACTTCGGGCCGCCTGTCCAGGGGTGAGCAGGGGAACGAGGCGCATGTAAGGGCTTGCTTCAGCCCCCATGCGTCCGGTGAAGGCCGTCGCCACCGGCCCGGGGGCCAGCGCCGTGATTCGCACGCCCTGCCCGGCCACTTCCTCTGCGATGGCCTCGGTCAGAGAGAGCACATAGGCTTTGCTGGCGTAGTAGACCGCCTGATAGGGGCCCGGGACGAACGAGCCCACAGACGCAATATTGAGTATGCCGCCGCGGCCACGAACGAGCATGCCGGGGAGCATATGGCGGCAGAGCAGGGTCAACGCTCGGACATTCAGATCCAGCAGGCCGGCGACGACGGCCGGATCATTGCCGGCGAAACTTCCCGAAAGGCCGATGCCGGCATTGTTCACGAGCACATCGCAGTAGCAGCGCTCGCGCGCCAGTGCGGCATCGACGGCTTGCAGGGCATCAGCTGTCGTCACGTCAGCAGCCAGGGCGATGACACGTCCCTTGTGCTCGATCGCCAGATTGCGGGCGGCGGCTTCAAGGCGCGCACGACCACGCGCCACCAGGAGCACGGTACGCCCCTCCGCCACAAAACAGCGGGCGAGCTCAAGCCCGATCCCTTCGGAGGCACCGGTCACGACCACAGCAGGCTCCAGCCCCTCAAAGCGGGCAAGCCCGGGGCCGGGCTGCCACAGGCGGCGGCGCCAGAGATCCAGGATGGCAAGGACAGGATTTCGCATGTTGACGCCGGATCGCTGCTGCGGCTCGATTGCCTATCGTCACGCGGCCAGGGAGACAAGGCATCAATGTCCGTTCATGCCGTCGCGCTTTCGCAACAGCTTGTCCGATTTGACACCATCAACCCGCCGGGACGGGAGCAGGTTGCAGCAGAACACCTCGGCCGACTTCTGAAGGACGCCGGCTTCGAGCTCGACTACGTGCCTCTCGCCGAAGGGCGCCCAAACCTCGTGGCCCGTATTGGCGGCACTTCCGGTCGGCCACCTGTGGCGTTTACCGGACACCTCGACACTGTCCCGCTCGGATTGCAACCGTGGACCGTCGATCCCTTTGCGGCAGAGATCAAAGACGGCCGCATATGGGGACGCGGAACGTCCGACATGAAGTGCGGCGTAGCCGCATTCGTGGCCGCCGCCGTCGACATGGCGCCGCGCCTGGCGAGCACCCCGGGCGTGGTGCTCTACATCACCGCCGGCGAGGAAACCGGGAGCGAAGGCGCCTTTGCGCTGGCGCGCCAGGGGCTCGACGGAGCTGCCGGCGCCCTCGTCGTCGCAGAACCCACATCCAACCGCCCTATCGCCGGCCACAAGGGCGCTCTCTGGCTCAAGGCAACCACCCGCGGCCTGACGGCGCACGGCTCGATGCCGGATAAGGGGGTCAATGCGGTCTACAAAGCGGCCGCTGCCATTGCGAAGCTGGAAGACTTCGATTTCAACGTCGCCAGGCATGCCGTGATGGGGGCGCCAACTCTCAACGTCGGCTGGGTCCACGGCGGCATGAACGTCAATTCCGTTCCCGATCGCGCGGAGTTCGGCGTCGACATCCGCTCCATTCCCGGCCAGCGCCATGCGCAGATCCGAGACCAGATCGCGAGCGTGCTCGGCAACGAGGTGATCGTAGAGGCGACGGTCGATGTCGAAAGCGTTTGGACCGAGCCATCCGACCCGTGGCTGAGCAGTGTTTTCGATATCTGCGCGGCGGTGCAGGGTCGTCGCCCCGAGATCGAGACCGCGCCCTACTTCACGGATGCTTCGGCGCTCACGCCGGCCCTCGGGGGCGTCCCGACCGTCATCCTGGGTCCTGGACCGGCCGAGCTTGCGCACCAGACCGACGAATGGTGCGAGATCGCCAAGATCGAGGAAGCGACCGAAATCTACCGCCGCATTATCGCGGCATGGTGCGGCCTGAGCTAGCCGGCGGCTAGGGCGATTTTCGCATCAGCGCCGCGCCGGCGCCAAGGGCTTCCAGCTTGGCCTGGGCGACCTCGCGCGACAGCGGCGCCAGACCGCAATTCGTACAAGGCTGCAGGCGCTCGGCATCGGCATGCCTCAATGCGCTGCGCAGGGTCGCGACGACGGACTCGGGCGTCTCGATGGCCGAGGTCGCAACATCGATACATCCGATCAAAATGTCCTTGTGGCGCAGATGGCTGATGAGCGAAACCGGGACATGCGATGCGGCGCATTCGAGCGAAATCTGATCGATGCGGCTTGCGTCGAGAGCCGGGAAGATTTCCTCGTACTGCCGCCACTCGGCGCCAAGCGTCTCCTTCCACTTGATATTGGCTTCGATGCCGTAGCCGTAGCAGATGTGCACCGCAGTCTTGCACTTGAGACCCTCAGCCGCCCGCTCCAGCGCGGCAATGCCCCAGTCCTTCACATCCTTCATGAAGACGTTGAAGGCCGGCTCGTCGAACTGGATCACGTCGGCGCCCGCCGCCTCGAGCTCACGCGCTTCCTGGTTGAGGAGCGCCGCGAAGGCCATGGCCATATCCGACCGCCGGCCGTAATGACCGTCCGCGATCGTGTCGCAGATCGTCATGGGCCCGGGCAGCGTGAATTTCAGCTTGCGATTGGTGTGACGGCGCGCAAACCGCACCTCGCCGAGATGGATGGACTTTGGCCGTGACAGCGCTGCAGTCACCGTCGGCACGTCGACGACATAGCGGTTGTCGCGAATGCCCATCTTCGTCTTGCGATTCCAGTCGATGCCGTGAACGTGCTCGACGAACCCATGCACGAAATGGATGCGAAACTGCTCGCCTTCGGACAGGATGTCGATGCCGGCATCCTCCTGGATCTTCAGCCAGACGAGAGCGGCGTCCTCCTTGCCCGTCTGCAGGTCCCTGCCCTCGAGCCGCCATTTCGGCCACAGCTTCTCAGGTTCAGCGAGCCAGGCGGGCTTGGGCAGGCTGCCGGCAACGGTGGCGGGGAACAGAGGAAGGGTCGACATGGCTCGGCTCCGTATCGGGAGCCACACCATAGCGGGCACGGCGCCTCAAAGCCACGCACCCGATAAAACGCAAACACGGCCGGCTCCGGACGGGGAGCCTGCCCAACACTTTCAGGAATGCAATCGATCGTCAGGCGGCGCGAGTTGCGCCGGCCGCCTGCTTGCCACCGATGCCGAGGAGGCGAATGGTGTCGCGCAGAGCGTCTTCGAGCGTATTGACGAGGTGGCGCGGCTGGTTCGAGCCGGACGGGGTCCACTCGAACTTGCCATCGAGCACGCGCCAGTGGCCGCGGCTCTGACGGCCGCTGAGGATGACGATGCCATCGCCATACCAGCCCGGCGCTGCGTAGATGCAGCACGGCTTCAGCTCGGGAAGCTCCCTGAGCTTTTCGAGGAGCTCGCGCTCCAGCGTGACGGAATCCTGCGACATGACAAAACCGACTTGCTGTTCGATGCCTAGTTCCAACTTACAGTCCAGCATTGCCCGATATAGTATGCGTCTTCAAGAATTAACCCCGGTAAACCTTACGGTTCCTTTAGATTTTCGGATCCGAATTTGAGTATAATTTGACGGATATTTTAATCTGCTCTCAACCAAGTGCCGGACGCGATCGGACGAGCGCAGCGACCCGAGGGTGCCAGCTTTCTCTTAAGTGCCGGTTCGGAACCGCGCGGATGACGGATCGGTCGGCGATTTGGTGAAGGAATGGCAAATGGAGGGTGGTGCCGCTTGCGTGACTCGAACACGCGACCCCATCATTACGAATGATGTGCTCTACCGGCTGAGCTAAAGCGGCTTGCCGGGGAAGACCCGGACGGCGCAAGCCATAACCAAGGCCTTAACCGATTGCAAGGTCCGCTTCGGGGCCTTGTGGCTTCGAGCACATCTGACGGGGCCTTTCGCCGTCTCAGGCCTTGTGAGTCGTATGCAAGGGCAGGCTGGCCAGGAACAGCCGGAGAGTGCAGCGAACGGCATCGTCCACCGTGCTCGCGCTCTCGCGCACGCCCTGCTGGCCGGGAGGCGTCCATTCGAAGCGGCCGTCGACGACGCGCCAGTGGCCCCGGCAGTGGCGGCCACTCATAATGACAAGGCCATCTCCGAACCACCCCGGCGCGATGGAGAGGCCGGCGCCCGCAAGATCAGGCTGGGCGCGCAAACGCTCCAGAAGCTCGATCTCGAGAGAAATGGCCGACATGTGGCGACGTCTTCCTGTAGCAGGGCAGGCGCCGACAATCGGAGAATTACTTAGAATGCGCCACAATAAATGAACAAATCAGCTAGGGAGTCGTATATCCAAACTCTGAATCACCGAGGTATGACTTAAGAGTTCGATTACCAAGACATGGATTGCGGCTCGCGCACCGAACGCTAGCGCACGAAACGGGGCGCAACCGGCAACGCGTCGTCGCCAGCCTCGAAGTCCTCCGGTGCACCGGGATCATCCGGCGGTCTGGGAGCGACAAACACGCGCGGCTCCATGGCTTTTCCGGCATCTGCCGATGCGTTCCGCCTGGCGCGCTCGTCGGGCGGGTCGTTGCGGCGCGCCGACGGCGGGTCGACCGTCTGTGCTGCTGGCGTCGGGCTTTGAGCGCGAGGAGCCTCCGGCGAGGCCTCCTCCACAACGGCCACGGTATCAATCCGTTCCGGCTCTCGCACCGCTTCCGCCGGCTCGAGATCATCTTCCGGAGCCTTGCGGCCATGCTCAAGCAGCGTTTCCGAGCCGGCGCCCAACTCGACAAATTCCTCGATCTTGTCCGCCAGCCGCGCGCCCTGCAGCGGATCGAGCGCGGAGAGCGGCACACGCCATTGGAAAGCATCTATCGCGCCGGTGACGGGCGAAACCGGTGCCCAGTGCTCCGACACGACGCCATCGGCAGTCCACGCCGGGTCGCGTGGCGCATTGACCGCGCGGGCCAGCCACTCGCGCACACGGCCGGCATTGCGGGACTGCTCGCTCTCGATGCGCGCCATCAGCGTGCAGACGCGTTGCGTGACGCGCTCGCCCAGAAGCGGAGCCAAGGCGTCCCGGGCTTCGTCCCATTGACGTGCGTCCGCCGCCGCCTGTGCCAATGTCAGGCGGCCTTCGCTGTCGTGCGGCACGAGGCGTTCGAGTTGTCGCGCACGCTCCAGGCGGTCCAGCGGACTGTCGCCTGATCGAGCATAGTTGTACGCCGCCGCAAGTTCGGGATGCGGCGCCAGCCGCCAGGTCTTGAGCAGCACGCGCGCCGCACGCGCCGTCTGCCCGCGTGATCCAAGGATGCGGCCGGCAATAGCCGCAGCCGGAACCAGGTCCGGCGCAAGGCCGTGCGCTTCGAGCGCGAGTGCCAAGGCTTCGTCGGGGCGCGTATCTTCGGCGGTCTGCGCCTGGGCCGTCAGCAACACGGCGCGGCGGCGATCGGCAATGGGCTTGGGAACGCTGCCGTTACGTCGGCCGACCGCCACCGTCTCCAGCGCCGCAGCCCAATCCCCATCCCGACATTGCTGTTCGAACAAGGCCTCGACCGGCCAGCCCAGCCTCGGATTGCGGCGCAAGGCGCGCTCGGCGAACTGACGCGCCGCACCTGTCTCGCCCTCGCGCTCGGCCTCGAGGAACAGGCCGCGCAGCCCAAGCTCCTCCGTGTCCGGCGCCCCGAGCATCGCCTCGAAGATGCGTCGTGCCGTGGCGCGATCACCGGAAAGCTGCGCGGTCTGCGCACGCAAAAGCTGGGTCAGCGGCTCGTTCGGCAAAGCCTTGCGCGCGCCCAGCGCCGCCGTCGCCGCACGCGATACGTCTCCCGAACCAATGGCGATCAGGCCATTGGACAAGGCTGCAAGGCCCTGACGCTCGCGTCGGCGGTTGATGTAGCTGCCGACGGTCGCAGGCCCCCGCCAGACCTGCCTGACGAGAGACCAGGCAACGACGGCGACGACGATCAAGACCGCCAGAAGGATCAGAGCGCGAAACACACTGGTCTCGATCAGGTAGCCCTGCCAGTCGACGACGAGGCTTCCCGGACGATCGGCCAGCCAGTGCAGCCCTGCCGCCGCGAGCGCAACGCCGGCAAGAAAGAGCAGCAGACGCACCATCACTTCGCTCCGTTACCGTCGGTGCCGCTCTTGCCGAGCGCAAGTTTCAGCCCGGCCTCGATGTCGGTGATTGCCTTGTCGACAGCAGCCCTGGCCTCGACTTTCTTGATCCAGTCCTCCGCCGCATCCTGACCTTTGGCCGACAGCTTCTTGTCCTCCGCAAGAACATCGGCGAGACGACCGTCCTTGATCGCCGTCTCCATGCGCGCCACGACCGCCTCGGTGCCGGTGTCCTCGGGCCGATGGCTGATCTTGCGCACGCGAACGATGGACTTGGCGTTCGCCAGCAGCCGGTCCATCAGCGAGCCATCAACAGGCTCGCTGTCGGCATCAACGATGGCGTCGGCGACGCGATGGAAGGACTTGGCAAGCTCCGCGGGCGTCGGCAGCCCTTCCGCGCGGTAGCGATCGAGAACCGTCGTGTCGAGCGCCGCGCCGCCGGCTTTCTTCACCGCGTCGAGTTCCGGGCCGTAGGGCTGGCCACGATCCAGCGCGCGTTTCAGGTTGCCAAGCTCCAGCGCAAGAACGATACGCTCGGCATTCGCGGTCCGCTCCTTCTCGCTGCGCACCACGCGCTGCAAGTCACCTTCCAGGGCGGCGACCTTGTCCGCCAGCGGCTTGAGAACAGCGGTCACCTCGGACTTCACCTGGGCCGGCGTACCGTCCCGCAACGCAGCCAGCGACGACTTCAGGCTGTCGGTCTCCGCATTGAGCGCCCGTGTTGCCTGTTCGGTCCTGTCAGACGCCGCTTTCAGCGCATCGAACCGCTCGGCGAGCCTCGCCCCCTCGGTACGAGCCCCGGCCACATCACGGTCCAGGCGCTGAACTCCCGACCTCGCCGTCTCGGCTACCGCTGCGTTGGCCGCCAGTCGCTTTTCCACCTCCTGGATGACATCGGTGCGCAGGGCCTGCGTCCGAGCGTTGACGGCCGATTCGAGATCGGCGATGCGCCCGACCAGCGCCGCGAGCTGCGGGATGCGCCCGGTTTTGTCAGGATCGGACTTTGCGGCGGCAGCCAGTGTCGCAAGCGACGTCTCGAGCTTTTCCAGCCGCTCCTCGGCCGGCGACGCTGCCTGCTGTCCGATCTTGGACTCGAGCATCTTCGTTGCGTCAGCGGTCTTCGTCTGCGCCTCGCGCAGGGGCGCAATGGCCTGGGCCTCCTGCTCCAGCCGCGCGATCCGCGCTTCTGCCTCGCCGAGTTTCGCGGCAAGGTCGGAGGGTGCCTGCGAGCCACGCTGCTTGAGCTCCTGCTCGACGGCCGCGAGACGGCGCGCGATCCCGGTGTCTGCGGTGCGGCTTGAGGGCGCGGCGTCATCGTCGAAGAAACCGAGCTGCGGGAGAACCGCATAGCCGATCAGCAAAGCGACGGCCGCGCCGGTCAGGCCGGCGACCAGAGGCGTCGTCATCGAGGGTGACGCAGCGCTCTTGGACGTCGCCGACGGGCCGGAAGGACCGGGAGACGCGGGCTTAGGTGCCGCCGTCCCCTCGTCCTTCGCTGCGGACTTCGGATCGGGCTTCGGATCGGGCTTCTGTTCCGGTTTTCCCGTCGATTTCGGATCAGACGCCTTGGCGGCACCGCCCTCCGGCGCACCGATCTCGGTCGCCTTCAGCTCGATCGTCGTGTAGGGCCGCTTTGCCGACGGCGTATCGCCCGGGCGTGACGGTCCCTTCGGGTCGTCGCTGTTTCCTGCCATGAACGAAATTCTCTCCGACTTTCGCCGTCAACAAGCCCTGCTCAGGGAGATCGGCCAGGCGCACCGCCGGATGCGAATGCCTCGGCATCAGCCCGGAGATCACTCGCGCCGCATTGCGATGCCTCACATGTCCAATTGTGCCGCGTCCGAGACAACGAGGGCAAGCACTTCTTCCAGGCTCGGACGGTCCGGGACCCTGATGTGCGAGGCATCGAGCGAAGCCAGCCGATCCGCCACGGCCTGCGACAAACAGTAATAGATCAGTTCGCGCACGGCGGTTCTCAAGCCATGCTTGCGGACGAGGTCCATATAGACCACGGCCGTACGCGGCGACATGAGGAGCACGCCTTCGATCTCCCCGAGCGCAAGCTGCTCAACCGTATCCTCGCCGAAGGCGGTCGCGGGAACGGTGTGATAGACGACGGGCTGCAGAACACGGAACCCTTGCTGCTCGAGCTCGCCGCGCAAATCACCCGCAAGGCGGTCGCCCGCAAGATGCAGAACCAGACCGGCAGTCGGGTCGAGCGCCGAGGCGATCTGCGGAACCAGCGCGGAAGCCCCGCCCGCACCCGCCACGACGACTTGAAAGCCGAGAGCGCGGGCTTCCGCCGCGGTTCCCGATCCAACGGTGAATACGGGGAGAGACCGCGCCGCGTCGAGGTGGCCAGCCAGCTTCAAGGCTCGAAGACCGTTGCGACTGGTGGCGATCAGGGCCTGGACGTCCATCAGGTCGATGGGGTCGGCGTCCTCGAAGGAAACATGCAGCAGCGGCTCGACAGTTACGTCGATGTCGCGGCGTTCCAACGCCGCCTTCAGCCGCAGCGCTTCCGGCTCCGGACGCGTGACAAGGACACGCATCAGCCGGACGCCTTGAGAAAGTCGGGGCCCGCCGAGGCAAGGAGCTCGGCGGCCGCAGCCTCGGCCAGCACGATCGCCTGTGCCGCCGGTCCCTTGCGCTCGGTGCTGTGCGATTGCGCACCGTCGGGTGTCAGGATCATCCCGCGAAAGCGCAAGCCACCACTGCCGTCGACTTCCGCGAGCCCTGCGATCGGCGTTCGGCACGAGCCGTCGAGCCTGGCAAGGAAAGCGCGTTCGGCAGTCACGCAAAGCGATGTCGGCTGATGATCGAGCGGAGCTGCAAGATCAGCCGCCGCCGAATTGTCGGCGCAGATCTCAATGCCGATGGCGCCTTGCGCGACAGCAGGGAGCATCTCGTCGACGGCTATCGGGTAGGCGATGCTCACCGGCAACCTCAAACGATTGAGCCCGGCGCAAGCCAGCAGCGTCGCATCGGCGACGCCGCGTTCGATCTTGGCGAGCCGCGTCTCCACGTTGCCGCGCAGGCCGACCACCTTGAGGTCAGGTCTCAGTCTCAGGACCTGCGCTTGCCGCCTGAGCGACGATGTGCCAACGACCGCACCCTGCGGCAAACCCGCGATGCTGGTCGCCGCGCGGCTGATGAAGGCATCGCGCACGTCCTCGCGCTCGAGAACGGCCGCGATTCTCAGACCCTTCGGCAGCGTCGTCGCCATGTCTTTCATGGAATGGACGGCGAGGTCGATGCTGCCGGCAAGGAGGGCCTCCTCCAGTTCCTTGGTGAAGAGGCCCTTGCCGCCCGCCTCGGCCAATGGCCGGTCCTGGATACGGTCCCCCGCGGTGCGGATGGCGCAAATCTCGATAGATTCAGCGGCGAGTCCGTGAGCCGCCATCAGGCTACGGCGAACGATATCCGCCTGCGCCAGGGCCAGAGGTGACCCGCGCGTGCCGATGCGGACGGTCCTCGCTTGCACTTGCGTTTCTCCTGATGCTACGCCGGGCGGGCCGGCCCCGGCCGGGCTGGCTGCCGCGCCGCAGCAAGGCTGTAGCACGATCTGCGCACGAAGCACGAGAACCATGCCATCCACGGCCCAGACACGACGCAGCGCGACGCTGCTTCTCGGTATCGAGACGAGCTGCGACGAGACGGCGGCAGCCGTGGTCCGGCGGGACGCCGAAGGGCGGGGTGAGATCCTTTCCAACGTCGTGCGAGCACAGTGGGACCAGCACAAGGCCTTCGGCGGCGTGGTTCCGGAGATCGCCGCGCGCGCGCACGTCGAATGCCTCGACGAGATCGTGCGCGAGGCGCTGCGCACGGCGGATGTCGGCCTCGACAAGCTCGACGGTGTCGCCGTGACTGCCGGTCCAGGGCTGATCGGCGGCCTTCTGGTCGGAACGATCACCGCAAAGGCCATCGCGCTGGTCCATGAGCTGCCGCTGCTCGCCGTCAACCACCTCGAAGCGCATGCGCTCACGGTCGGCCTCACGGACGGCCTTTCACCACCTTATCTGCTGCTTCTGGTCTCGGGCGGCCACACGCAGCTCCTGCTGGTCGAGGCCGTCGGCCGCTATCGCCGGCTCGGCACCACCATCGACGACGCGCTCGGCGAAGCCTTCGACAAGACGGCCAAGCTCCTCGGGCTCGGCCTTCCGGGAGGGCCGGCCGTCGAGCGCATGGCACGGCGAGGGCGACACGATCGCTTCGATCTGCCGCGCCCGATGCGCGGCCGGCCCGAACCCCATTTCTCCTTCGCCGGGTTGAAAACGGCGGTGCGTCAGGCAGCTGAGGCCCATGCGCCGCTCAGCGAGCAGGACGTCGCCGACCTGTGCGCCGCCTTCGAGGCCGCGGCGACCGAAAGTGTCGTCGACCGTGTCCACCGCGCCATGACACTGGCCGGACCGGACCTGGGAACAAGGCGAGCCCTCGCCGTGGCTGGCGGCGTGGCCGCCAACGGGCGTCTGCGCGCGGCGCTGGAGGATCTCGCACGCCGCGAGAGCTTCACGTTTCATGCTCCCCCGTTGGCATTGTGCGGCGACAACGCGGCCATGGTGGCCTGGGCAGGGGCCGAGCGCCTGGCACGCGGGCTTATCGACAGCCTTGATGCGCCCGCGCGGGCGCGCTGGCCGCTCGATAGCAAGGCCGCTCCGGTGCTAGGTTCCGGCCATCTCGGGGCCAAGGCCTGATACGCAAGGCCTGAAACGGAGCGCAGCATGTTTCGCAGGTTTGGAGTCATCGGTGCCGGAGCATGGGGCAGCGCCCTTGCGCAGACCATCGCCGGCGCCGGCCATGACGTCGTGCTGTGGGCTCGGGAACCCGAGGTCGTTGACGAGATCAACACGCGGCACACCAATACGCCGTTCCTGCCGGATATCCCGCTCGATCACCGCATCCTGGCGACCAACGATCTCGCACTCGTCGCCGCGCAGGAGGCGATCGTCATGGTGGCGCCCGCTCAGCACGTTCGGGCGATCGGCGGCGCGCTGGCGCAGTACATGCGCGCAGGCGTTCCCGTCATCATCTGCTCGAAGGGCATCGAGCAGGCTACCGGGACCCTCATGGGGGATGTGCTGGCGGAGGCCCTGCCCGGGGCGACGATAGCGGCGCTGTCGGGTCCGAGCTTCGCTACGGAGATTGCCCGCGGCCTTCCAGCGGCCCTCACTCTGGCCTGCGCAGACGAAGGCTTCGGCCGCCGGCTGGTGGAAAGCCTCAGCACGCGGCGCTTCCGTCTCTACTGGTCGCAGGATCTCGTCGGCGTCGAGCTGGGCGGAGCGGTCAAGAATGTCCTCGCCATTGCCGCCGGCATCGTGGACGGCAAAGCGCTTGGCGCCAGCGCACATGCCGCCGTCGTGACGCGCGGCTTTGCCGAATTGCGCCGCTTCGGCGAAGCGCTCGGCGCGCGGACGGAAACAATGATGGGACTGTCCGGGCTCGGCGATCTGCTGTTGACATGCGGCAGCCCGCAATCGCGCAATATGAGCCTTGGCCGCGCCCTCGGACAGGGCGCTGCGCTCGCTGACGTTCTCGGCGCACGGCGATCCGTATCGGAAGGCGTCTACACGGCGGCGGCCGTGGTCGGAATCGCAACCGCCAAGGGCATCGAGATGCCGATTGCGGCAGCCGTTCACGGGATCGTCTGCGGACGGTTGACGGTGGACGATGCAATCGATGACCTGATGTCGCGACCGCTCAAACCGGAGAATTGACGGAGGACGCATGCAGTACTGGCTGTTCAAGTCGGAACCCGACTCCTTTTCCTGGGAGCAACAGAAGTCGCGCGGCGCCAAGGGCGAGGAATGGAGCGGCGTGCGCAATTTCATGGCGCGGAATAACATGCGTCACATGAAGGTCGGCGATCTCGGATATTTTTATCACTCGAACGAGGGCAAGGAGATCGTCGGCATCGTCGAGGTCATCACTCCCGCCCACCCGGATTCCTCGGATGCCTCGGGCAAGTGGGAGTGCGTCGACGTGAAAGCGGTGCGCGACATGCCCAAGCCGGTGACGCTGGCGGCTGTGAAGGCCAATCCGAAACTGGCAAAAATGGCGCTCGTCACATCCTCGCGCCTTTCGGTGCAGCCCGTGACGGCGGAAGAATGGAAAGAGGTCAACCGCATGGGCGGACTTGAAGACGGCGCCCGGGCCAAAAAGCGGTCGTGACCCCCGGCGCCGATTTCATTGCCGCCAATACGAGGGTTCTGGCGCCTCCTCTCGTGCCCGAAGTCGTCCTGCACCTGGCAGAGGAATCGCTGCCGATCTGGCAGAAGACCGAGGAAGAGCTGCAGCAGATCAACGTGCCGCCGCCCTATTGGGCCTTTGCCTGGGCCGGAGGACAGGCGCTCGCCAGGCACGTCCTGGACAATCCCGGACTCGTTTCGGGGCGCAGGGTGATCGACCTCGGCTCCGGCTCCGGACTTGCCGCTGTTGCCGCCATGAAGGCCGGCGCCGTCTCGGCACTCGCCGCCGACATCGACCCGCTTGCGGCGGTCGCCGCCCGTCTCAATGCGCAATCCAACGACGTGTCGATCGATACCACCACCGAAGACCTTCTCGACGGCGAGCCGATGTGCGACGTGCTGCTGGTCGGCGACCTGTTCTATGAGCGTCCCCTGGCCGCGCGGGTCCTGGGTTTCATCGAACGCGCACAGCAAACAGGCTGCTCCGTGCTCGTCGGCGATCCGCGCCGCAGCTATTTCCCGACCGACCGTTTCGAAGCCGTCGAGACCTACAACGTGCCGGTGACGCGCGAACTCGAGGACGCCGAGATCAAACGCGCTGCCGTATGGCGCCCACGGTGAGCCCGTCACATGCGATCGATGCGGCACTGATAACAGTTGTTCGACGCCGAGCGCACGTGCACGTAGGCGACACGCTCGTTGGCGAACAGGCGTTCGGCCGCCTGGGGAATCGCGGGTGTCGGCACCACATCGCCGGTGCCGTAGACGATGCGATCTGATGCATCGTATCCCCTGACGATATAGCGCGGGCTTTGCAGCATCGTCGGCAGCAATGAGCCGGCGGCATAGCGCTCGCACGGCTCCGCATGGAGAAAAATCGGGCCCTGCTCCGCGTAAGGCTGTGGCGCCGGGAACGGGCGGTGCGCCAGAATGAGATAGCTTTCTCCCTCCTTCACCTGCGCCAGGCAATGGCGGCACGGCACGCCGCCGCCGTTCGACACATGGCGCTCGGGGAGTTGCCCGTTCGCATCCGGCCCGCCGGTCTGCAGAGACCGGACGATGTCCGTTTCCAGAGCGACGAAGGTGATCGACATGGCGGCTCCTTTGCGGCACGCTTGCGGGTGACGCGACCGTGCTCGCGAACGGCACCGACGTCGACCCGAATCCTGTCGCCTGCCGGGGAGCCGACTTATGAATCTGGGCGGTCTCAACTACGTCGCCGTTCTGCTGGCGGCCGTCGCCAGCTTTCTTTTTGGCGGGCTCTGGTACGGGGCGCTGTCCAAGCCCTGGCTTGCCGCCATCGAGAGCAGCGAGGACGACCTCAGGAAACGACAGGCCAGCGTTGCGCCGTTCGTGATCGCCGTCGTCGCACAGATCGTGATGGCCTGGATGCTCGCCGGGGTGCTGCTTCATCTCGCCCGCGGCGGCCTGACCATCAACTTTCGCGCCGGCATGATTTCCGGGTTTTTCCTGTGGCTGGGATTTGTGGTCACGACGCTCGCCACCAACCACGCCTTCCAGGGAGCGCGACGCCAGCTCACCCTCATCGACGGCGGGCACTGGCTCGGCGTGCTGCTGATCCAAGGTGCAATCCTCGGCTGGTTCGGCGCCTGATCCAGACCTCCGGTTCGGGCCGGTCGGCCGAGCCCCGCGCGGAATTGTCCCTCCGACCAAGTGGGCAGTTGCCCCGGGGCCACGCCTGTCCATAATGACCGGAACGCATACGATCCCGGGAGGAGCCCAATGTCGGAAAAAACCTACAACGTCCCCGCAGAGTGGGCCGCCAGAGCCTGGGTGGACACCGCCAAGTACCAGTCGATGTACAAGCGCTCGATCGAGGATCCGAACGGGTTCTGGGGCGAGATGGGCAAGCACCTCGACTGGATCAAACCCTACACCAAGGTCAAGAACACCTCCTACGAGCCGGGCAACGTCTCCATCAAATGGTTCGAGGACGGCACGTTGAACGCGTGCGTCAACTGCGTCGACCGGCACCTGGCCAAACGAGGCGATCAGGTCGCGATCATCTGGGAGGGCGACGACCCGACCCAGGACGAGCGCATCACCTACCGGCAACTGCACGAACGGGTCTGCAAGTTCGCGAACGTCATGAAGTCCAACGGCGTCCGCAAGGGCGACCGGGTGACGATCTACCTGCCGATGATCCCCGAAGCCGCGTACGCGATCCTCGCATGCGCACGCATCGGCGCCATTCACTCCGTGGTGTTCGGCGGCTTCTCTCCCGACAGCCTCGCCGGGCGGATCGAGGACGCCGAATCCAAGTTCATCGTCACGGCCGACGAGGGCCTGCGTGGCGGCCGACCGATCCCGCTGAAAAAGAATACGGACGACGCGCTGAAGAAAGTCGCCAAAGGCGGCGAGAAGGTGCTGGTCGTGCGCCGCACCGGCAATGCCATTCCGTGGACCACGGGTCGCGACCTGTGGCTGCACGAAGAGCTGGTGAAAGTGACTGCAGATTGCCCGGCAGAGGAAATGAATGCCGAGGATCCTCTGTTCATCCTGTACACGTCCGGGTCGACCGGAAAACCGAAGGGCGTTCAACATACGACGGGCGGCTATGTCCTCTTCGCTGCACTGACGCACCATTATGTCTTCGACTATCACGACGGGGATATCTATTGGTGCACCGCCGATGTGGGCTGGGTGACGGGGCACAGCTACATCCTGTATGGCCCGCTCGCGAACGGCGCGACCACGCTGATGTTCGAGGGCATACCGAACTATCCGACCGCTTCGCGCTTCTGGCATGTCGTGGACAAGTGGTCGGTGAACATCTTCTACACCGCACCCACCGCCATCCGCGCCCTGATGGGCGCGGGCGATGATTTCGTGAAGCGCACGAACCGCTCGTCGCTCCGCCTCCTCGGTTCCGTCGGCGAGCCGATCAATCCGGAAGCCTGGGAGTGGTATCACCGCGTCGTCGGCGAGGGCCGCTGCCCGATCGTCGATACCTGGTGGCAGACCGAGACCGGCGGCATCCTGATCACGCCGCTGCCGGGCGCCACGAAGCTCAAGCCCGGCTCGGCCACGCTGCCGTTCTTCGGCATCCAGCCCGCGCTCGTCGACGAGAAGGGTGCTCTGCTGGAGGGCGCGGCTTCGGGCAACCTCTGCATTCTCGACAGCTGGCCAGGACAGATGCGGACGCTGTTCCGCGACCACGATCGCTTCGTCCAGGCCTATTTCTCGACCTATCCGGGCAAGTACTTCTCCGGCGACGGCTGCCGGCGCGACGAGGACGGGTACTACTGGATCACCGGCCGCGTCGACGACGTGATCAACGTGTCGGGCCATCGCCTTGGGACCGCCGAGGTCGAAAGCGCGCTCGTGTCGCATCCGAAGGTCGCGGAAGCCGCGGTCGTCGGGTACCCGCACGATATCAAGGGCCAGGGCATCTACTGCTACGTGACCCTCATCAGCGGCAACGAGCCGAGCGAGGAGCTGCGCAAAGAGCTGGTGGCGCACGTGCGCAAGGAAATCGGCCCTATCGCGGCTCCCGACCTCATCCAGTTCTCGCCCGGCCTGCCGAAGACACGCTCCGGCAAGATCATGCGCCGCATCCTGCGCAAGATCGCCGAGGACGATTTCTCGAACCTGGGCGATACCTCGACGCTCGCCGACCCGGCCGTGGTCGACGATCTCGTCAACAACCGCCAGAACAAGAAGAAGGGCTGACGCGGCCTATTTGCAGCGGGACAGGAAGCCGCGGTCGAGATGGAAGTGGTTGCTGTGGGCGGCGTTGTAGTCCGGCCCCAGCGCTACGCGGAAATAGCGACAGGCGCGGGAGTGGACGGCATGGAGGAACTCGGCCTCCTTGCCGCTGCCGCGCCAGCTACGCTCGACGCTGATCTGACGGCCGTCCGCCAGCGAGAACCCGCCGATGTCCACGGCGTTGGCAGTTGCATGCTCGGAGCGTGTCTTGCGCCAGAACGGGTTGCCGATGATGTTGCGGCAGGAATAGCTGCCGAAGCTGCGGATGCCCGTGACGCGCGTGCCGAGGATCTCCTGCGCCAGCGGCTGCACGTCCTGGATCAGCCAGAGCGACAGGGCGACGGCTGCCTCGCAGGTCACCTTGTCATAGCCGCTGTGGATATCGCCGGCTTTTGACAGGCTGACGGCGTTGACCCACCCGCAGCCGTTGCGAAGCGGATTGTCGGGGATCGGTCGCGCCTCGATCTGCGGCTGCTGGAGGATCGCGCGGCACAGGCCGGGATTGTAGCGGATCTCCGCCAGGCGCCAGTCGACGAGCAGGACGTTCGACGTGGAAAGGTCAATCGCCGGCAGAGGGCTGAGCCAGGCCGGGACCAGCCCTTGCCGGAAGCCGAATGCCACGGCCCCGACGACAAGCAGCGGCAGCACGACGCGCGGCAACAAACGGCGTTTGCGCATGAGAGGCCCCCCGGCTCGAAACACTCGAGGGGCTCTATACCAACCGGTCGGGTTCACCAAGCGTCGGTTTGGGCGACCGGCATCCCTGACCGGGCCCCCTAGAAGTCCGAGACGATGCCGTTCTTTTCCCAGTCGCCATAGCGCGTCGGTTCCGGCCCGTCCCGACCGCCGACCTCGCCGGCAGCGGCTTTGGCGGCGGCCTTCCGGCGCCGTTCTTCGGCTTCCTGCAGCGCCCGGCGCGCCTCCGGCGTCAAGGGCGGACGCACGTCACCGGGATCGCCCGCATCGGTCTGGCTCTTGTCGGTCATAGCCCCCATATAGCATGTGACTTGCAAACTGCGAGTGGTGGTGACCGGGAGCGACTTATGCCGATGAATTTTACGCGGACAGCCCTGCTGCTGGCGGTGCTGACGGGCATCTTCGTGATGATGGGAGCCATCGTCGGCGGACAGACCGGCATGGTCATCGCTTTCGTCATTGCCCTCGGCATGAACGCGCTGAGCTACTGGAACGCCGACAAGCTGGTGTTGCGGATGCACGGCGCCGAGGAGGTGGATGCCCGGTCGGGCGGCGAGTATTACCAGCTCGTCCAGGAGCTCGCCCAGCGCGCCGGCCTGCCGCCGCCGCGGGTCTACGTCATGCACAATCCGCAGCCGAACGCGTTCGCCACGGGCCGAAACCCGAACCACGCGGCTGTCTGTGCCTCCACCGGCCTTCTGGAAATGCTGTCGAAGGAGGAGATTTCCGGCGTCATGGCGCACGAGCTGGCGCACGTGAAGAACCGCGATACGCTGACGATGACCATCGCGGCGACGATCGGCGGGGCCATCTCGATGCTCGCCCAGTATCTGCAGTTCGGCATGCTGTTCGGCGGCGGCAACCGCGAGAACAACAACGTCGGCTGGCTCGGCGCGCTGGCTGCAATGCTGATCGCGCCGTTTGCCGCCATGCTCGTGCAGATGGCCATCAGCCGCTCGCGCGAATACCAGGCGGATCGGCTCGGCGCGATGATCTGCGGTCAGCCGCTGTGGCTGGCATCGGCCCTGGGCAAGATCGACCACTATGCGCGAGGCATCCGCAACGACACCGCGGAGGCGGCCCCGGCCACCGCGCACCTGTTCATCATCAACCCGCTGTCCGGCGAGGGAATGGACAATCTGTTCTCGACCCATCCCAATACGGAAAACCGCATCGCAGAGCTCGAGAAACTGGCGCAGGAGATGGGCGCGACCAGCGCCCGCGCCAGCTCGGGACCATCGGCGGGACCATGGGGTTCCGGCGCCCCTGCACGACCGCGAGGCCCGTGGGGCTGACGTTCGTTGCGTGGAAGCCACCACGCTGTGGCTTGCCCGCACGCGACAACCCACAGCTGACGCGGCCGGACGCCTTGTATTGGCAAAGGCTGCAAGCTAAGCGAGCAGGATGGTCGCCGCCGCCAGCCAACCGCCCGCCCTGCGCGCCTGTTTCGCGAGGCCCTGCCGATGACGGGGCTGACAGTCGGCGAGCGTGTGCGCATCGCGGCCCTTTCGATGGGCCGGACGCGGCGCAACGCCGTCGCAAGGCTGCTGCGCTCGCCGCTGCTGAGCTGGCGACACGGGCCGCTGGCGACCGAAGAATTCCTGATGGTGCCCACCGATCTCAGGGGCGCCGATCCGAGCTTTGCCGCCGAGGTCGCCGAAGGCTCGTTCGGCCTTGCCGGAGCGCCTGTCGTCCTCAACGGGCGGTCGCCGTTCGCCGTCCAATCCCCGACGCCGGAATGGGAGCGCGAGCTGCACGGCTTCGGATGGCTGAGGCACCTGTCCGCGGCACGGTCGCCCGATGCCGACGCGATGGCGCGCGGCCTCGTTCTCGACTGGATTGCAACCGTGTCGCGTTCCCCGCACAAGCTCGCGTGGGCACCCGAGGTCGTCGCCCGCCGCATTCTTTCCTGGGTGGCACATGCCGGCCTGCTCCTCGAAGGGGCTCGGCCGCGCGCCTATGAAGTCATCATGCAAAGCGCGTCAAGCCAGCTTGCGCGCCTGTCGGCCGGCTGGACCGAGGCTGCACCAGGCTATCCGCGGCTGCTGGTGCTGATGGCGCTGGTGCAGGGCCACCTCAGCCTTGACCAGCATGAGCGGCGCCTGCGCCCCCTGGAGCAGCAGCTCGCCACCGAACTGGACGCACAGATTTTCGCCGACGGCGGCCACATCAGCCGCAACCCCGGGCTGCTGGTCGAAATCCTGCTCGATCTCCTGCCGCTGAGGCAATGCCTGCTGCGCGGCAGCCGCCCCCCGCCGCCGCAGATCGCCGCTGCGGCCCAACGTATGATGGGAATGCTGCGCTTCCTGCGGCTCGGTGACGGCGAGCTTGCAAGGTTCAACGGCACGGGCGCGCGCGCTCTCGACTCGCTCGCCACCGTGCTCGTCTATGCCAGGGATACCGATGCGGTTCCCGAAACGGCACCGCAGTCGCACTACGCAAGGCTCGCGCGCGGAACGGCGGTGGTCGTCGTCGACATCGGCTCGCCCCCGGCGCTGGAGCTGGCAGGCGCCGCCCATGCCGGCTGCCTGTCGTTCGAGATGAGCGCCGGCGGCGAGCCATTGCTGGCCAATGGCGGCGCCGCCGGTTTCGCGGATCGGGATTGGAGCCCGGCCGCGCGCGCCAGCGCCAGCCACAACACGCTGGTGGTGCGCGAGGAATCCTCGGCACGTCTGCTGTCGAGCGCCATACTGAACCACGCGATCGGCGGCACGCCGATCGTCCATCCCGATCACGTCGAAGCGCAGATCGAAACGGGGCAGGATGACGCTACGCTGACAGCCACGCATGACGGCTACCTGCGGCGCTTCGGCGTGCTGCATCATCGCACCCTGAAGCTTGCCGGCGACGGCCGCGCCGTCGAGGGCTGCGATCGGCTCCTGCCGAAATCAGGAGTGCTCAGGCTCGCCCGTGACCTGCCGTTTGCCATCCATTTCCACGCACATCCGGATGTCGAGGTTCATCCCGGCGTCCGCGCCGGCACCGTGGAGTTCGTACAGCCCTCCGGGACGACATGGGTGCTGTCCGCCGATGGGGCGATCGCCACCTTGGAGGACGGCACCTATTACGCTGACGGCGCCGGACTTCGGTCCGTCCTGCAAGCCGTTCTTCGCGGCGTCACCGCCGGCCAGTCCGAGGTAGCCTGGCGGCTCGAGCGCATCGATGCCGGCCGGACCGCCCGCGCGACAACAGCGACGGCCGATACGCTTGCGGGACGTCTGGCGGCGACACGTGCGGAGACGTAGATTGCTGCCCTGCACCACAACCGACGAGAAAAGCACCCGATGCCCGGCGACATACGCAAAATCCAGCGCGCGCTGATCTCCGTTTCCGACAAGACGGGCCTTGTGGCGTTCGCCCGCGCGCTCGCGGACCGCGGCGTCGAGATCCTCTCGACCGGGGGCACGTCGGCAGCACTCGCGGACGCAGGCATCCCCGTCAAGGACGTCGCCGAGCACACCGGCTTTCCCGAGATGATGGACGGGCGGCTCAAGACGCTGCATCCGAAAGTGCACGGCGGCCTGCTCGCCATTCGCGGCCACGCCGAGCACGACCGCGCCGCGCGCGAGCACGGCATCGCGCCCATCGATCTGCTCGTGGTGAACCTCTATCCGTTCGAAGCGACCGTGGCCAAGGGCGCCGTGTTCGACGACTGCATCGAGAACATCGACATCGGCGGGCCGGCCATGATCCGCGCCGCCGCCAAGAACCACGACGGTGTGACCGTCGTCGTCGATCCGGCCGACTACACCGCGGTCGTGGAAGACATGGCCAAGAGCGGCGGCACGACGCTGGCGCGCCGCAAGGCCCTCGCCGCCAAGGCCTTCGCCCGCACGGCCGCCTACGACGCGGCAATTGCCAACTGGTTCGCGGCCGCGAACGGCGAACAGACGCCGGCCTGGCGCGCTTTCGGCGGAAGGCTGGTGCAATCGCTTCGCTATGGCGAGAACCCGCACCAGCAGGCGGCATTCTATCGCTCGCCCGAAGTCCGTCCCGGCGTCGCGACCGCAACCCAGCATCAGGGCAAGGAACTCTCCTACAACAATCTCAACGATACCGACGCGGCCTTCGAGCTGGTGGCGGAATTCGATCCCGCCGTGTCGCCTGCGGTGGCCATCATCAAGCACGCCAATCCGTGCGGCGTTGCCGTCGGCCCCTCGCTGAAGGATGCCTATCTGGCAGCGCTCAAATGCGATCCCACGAGCGCCTTCGGGGGCATCATCGCGCTCAATCGCGAGATCGACGCGGAAACCGCCGAGGAAATGACGCGCATTTTCACCGAAGTCGTCATTGCGCCGGCGGCGAGCGACGAGGCCAAGCGCATCTTCGCGGCGAAAAAGAACCTTCGCCTGCTCACGACGGGCGCATTGCCCGATGCCAGGGCTGCCGGCCTCACCGTCAAATCCGTCGCCGGCGGCCTCCTGGTGCAGTCGCGCGACAATGCCGTGGTCGATGATCTCTCGCTGAAGGTCGTCACGAAGCGCCAGCCGACCGCGCAGGAGCTGGCCGATCTCAAGTTCGCCTTCCGCGTCGCCAAGCACGTGAAGTCCAATGCCATCGTCTACGCGAAGTGCGGCGCGACGGTCGGCATCGGCGCCGGGCAGATGAGCCGCGTCGATTCCTCGCGCATTGCCGCCTTGAAGTCGGCCGAGGCCGCGAAAGCCGCCAACGAGGCCATACCCCTGGCGCAAGGCGCGGTGGTCGCTTCCGACGCCTTCTTCCCCTTTGCCGACGGACTGCTGGCAGCGGCAGAAGCCGGCGCCACTGCGGTGATCCAGCCCGGCGGGTCGATGCGTGACGACGAGGTCATCAAGGCCGCGGACGACAAGGGGCTGGCGATGGTGCTGACGGGCACGCGCCACTTCCGCCATTGACGAGCGACGATACCGCAACGGTTGTGCTTAGGCCGGCCGTCGCGGCAGACCGCGACCTGATCCGCGCCTGGCTCGCCGACCCGGCCGTGCAGCGCTGGTGGGGAACGCTGGCCAGCGCTGAAGCCGAATTCACCCTGGCAATGAGCAGCACCTCCGCGATCTGCCGCATCATCGAAGCCGGCGGCGAGCCCGTCGGTTATGCCCATGCCGTGGACGCCACCATGTGGGGAGGCGAGCTGCCCGACGGGCTGCCGCCGGGCACCTGGGACATCGACCTGTTCGTCGGTTCGCCGACCTATCGCGGTCGCGGCATCGGCCAATGCGCGCTGCGCCTGCTGACGGACGAGGTGTTCACCACGACGCTGGCCGTCGCCTGCTGCATCTTCGCGTCGGTGCGCAACGAGGCAGCGATCCGCGCTTACGAGAAAGCCGGCTACCGCTGGGTGCGGATCGTCGAGGACGCGATCTTCGGGCCGAGCTGGATGCTGCTGCGCGACCGCAGCCCATCAGGCGGTCGTTGACGGCCGTTCCCGCACCGCAAGCAGCAGACCAAACCCGGTGGCTAGGAACAGCACGATGACGGCCACACCCGCGCGCTGGCTCTGCCAAGCCTCGGTCATCGCCGCAACGAGAAACGGCGCGAGGAACGCCGTCACCTTGCCCGAGAAGGCGAACAGACCGAAGTATTGCGTGAGCTTGTCCTTGGGCGCGAGATGGACCAGCATCGTGCGGCTCGCGGCCTGCACCGGCGCAGCAACCAGGCCTATCAGGATTGCAAACACCAGATAAACCTGCTCGCCGACCGCGGTGAACGGGCCGGAGCCCAGCGCCTTCGGCACGACGGGAACGCCGAACAGCACGTGGTCCTTGCCGACAGACAGGATGCCGAGCGTGCCCAGGGTCAGCACGAGCAGAGAGATCAAAATCACCAGCCGCGTGCCGTGGCGGTCATCAAGAATGCCGCCGACGACGCCGCCGATCGCGCCGGTGAACGTCAGAACGATGCCGAAAAGACCGAGCTCCAGGCTTCCCCAGCCGAAAACCGCGGCACCGTAGATGCCGCCAAACGTGAAGATGGCGGCAAGGCCGTCGGCATAAATCATGCGCGCGACAAGGAACAGCAGCATGTCGCGGTGACCGGGCAGCTCGCGCATGGTGTCGAAGAGCTCGGCGAGGGCCGGACGCCGGTCCGCATTCGCCACAGGCGCCTTCGCATCCGGCACAAACAGAAAGAACGGGATCATGAAAACGGCGTACCACAGCGCCGAGAACGGACCGACGAGCCGGTCGCCCTCGCGCATCGCCGTATCGAGCTGAAACACCGGCGCCAGACCGAACAGGGTCTTGCCCGTGGCCGGATTGGTGACGATCAGCCCGGCCATGATCGCGAGGCTGACGAGGCCGCCGACGTACCCGACGCCCCAGCCGATGCCGGACAATCGGCCAAGCTGCTCGCGCGGCACCAGCGACGGCATCATGGCGTTGGTGAAGACGGTGGCGAACTCGATGGCGACGGTTGCGACGGCGAATGCCGCGAGCAGGGCAACGATGGTCGTCATGGACGCGGCAGGGACCGCATACCAAAGGGCCGCCGTCCCCAGCACCGTGACGATCGAAAACAGCCAGATCCACGGTTTGCGACGGCCACGCCCGTCCGCCACCGCGCCGAGAAAGGGACTGAGCAGGGCCACCGCGAGCCCTGCAGCCGATGCACCGTATCCCCACAGGGCCTGTCCGGTGACGGGATCGGGGGCCACGGCATTGGCGAAGTACGGCGCGAACAGGAACGTCAGCACCAGCGTGTAGAACGGCTGCCCGGCCCAATCGAACAAAACCCATGCGGCTTGCGCGCGCAGGGGGGCGGCCGGGGGCGGGCCGGCGCGACCATCGTCCTTGACCTCGGTGACGGACGTCATGTCCGCGCGATGTCGCGCAGCTGTCCCGCCGCAACGGTCAGGCGGGACACGGTCAATGTAGGATCCTGCGCGATCGCGACCAACGTTGCGCGCGCACGCCCCAGACGCTCGCCCTTGCCTGCTATCCACTGGCCGACATCGACCGCGCCGTTCTTCTGGCTTTTCAGCGCCTCGCGCGTGAACGCCGCGGCGGCCGCACCGAGCTGGCCTTCCGCCTCGGCCAGGGCCAACCGGTCGTAGTAGTCAGGCGTGGCTATGGTCTTCGTCTTTTCCGCAAGATCGGCAAGGCGGAAATGATCGCCGATCGCAAAGTAGGCACGCGCCGCGTCGATGATGTCCGTCCCCGTGTCGTCAGCAATCCTGGAGACCGGCAGCGCCTGTCCCAACACATCGAGCCGGGCGATATCGGAGGCCAGATCCGCAGGCACCCCGCTGCCGGCAAGCGCCGCCACGCTCGCCGCGAGCCGTGCCTGCCGCTCAGGCGAGAGCAAGTCGTTCAGGGCTTCCGACAAGGCCGCCACGGCTTTCGTATGCCGGCTGATGGCGCCTGCCAGATCCTCTATGGCCGCTCCGTCACGCAAGAACCAAAGGGTCTGGGTTTGCAGAAACTCGCGCACCGCCTGATAGAGCGCGATCTGGCGATCACCGGCCACCTTGTCGTCAAGGGCATCGATGCGCGCCCACAGCTTCGGCAGAGCGAACACCTCGCGGGCAGCGAGGAACGCATAGGCCACATCCGCGGTCGGACGGCCCGCCTCGTCGGCGAGCCGTACGGCCATCGCCGGCCCGCCGCGATTGACGATCGCATTGGTGATGCCGGTGGCTATGATCTCGCGCCGCAACCGATGATGCCGGATACCATCGGCATAGGCGCTGCGCAGGCCGAGTGGAAAGTAGCCGGTCAGCCAGTGGTCCAGGACCGGCGTGTCCGGCACCTTGCTTTGCAGGATGTCGTGCTCCAGCGCGATCTTGGCGTAGCTGAGCAGCACCGCGATCTCAGGACGGGTCAGCCCGCGATTCATGCGCTGTCTTTCGGGCAGCTCCGCGTCCGTGGGCAGCGCTTCTATGGACCGGTCGAGAAGGCCCTTGTCCTCCAGTGCATGCATCAGGCGGCCGTGGTCGCCGAGATCGCGCGCCGCGCGGCGTTCGACAAGACTGAGGGCAAGAGACTGCTGGTAGTTGTTGCGCAGGCTCGACCGGGCGACGTCATCCGTCATCGATGTGAGCAGCGCCACGCGCGCCTCGGGTTTGAGCGCGCCGGTGCGGGTCGCCTCGCCGATCGCGATCTTGATGTTCACCTCCTGGTCGGACGTGTTCACGCCGGCAGAGTTGTCGATGAAGTCGGTGTTGATGCGGCCGCCCCGCTGGGCGAACTCGATGCGACCCAGCTGGGTGACGCCAAGATTGGCCCCCTCACCGATCACCTTGCATCGAACGTCCGCGCCTGAAATGCGGATGGCATCGTTGGCCCGATCACCGGCATGCTCGTCGGTCTCGCCGCTGGCGCGCACGTAGGTTCCGATACCGCCAAACCAGAGCAGATCCGCCTCGATCTTCAGGACGCTGCGCATCAATTCGGCCGGCGCCATGGACTTCGCCGTGGTGCCGAGCAGCTTGCGCATCTCGTCGGACAGCGGGATCGACTTCGATGACCGCGGGAAGACGCCGCCGCCCTTTGAAATCTTGCTCTTGTCGTAGTCCTGCCAGCTCGACCGCGGCAGATCGAACAGCCGCTTGCGCTCGGCCAGGCCGATCGCGGCATCGGGCTCGGGATCGATGAACACGTCGCGGTGGTCGAAGGCCGCCAGAAGGCGGATATGCGGCGACAGCAGCATGCCGTTGCCGAACACGTCGCCCGACATGTCGCCCACTCCGACCACCCGGAACGGGGTGGTCTGGATGTCGATGTCCATCTCCCGGAAGTGTCGCTTGACGCATTCCCAGGCGCCACGTGCCGTGATGCCCATCCCCTTGTGGTCATAGCCCACCGATCCGCCGGAGGCGAACGCGTCGCCAAGCCAGAAACCGTGCTGCGCGGAGATCTCGTTGGCGAAATCGGAGAAGGTGGCCGTTCCCTTGTCGGCGGCCACGACCAGATAAGGGTCGTCGCCATCATAGCGCACCACATCCCTGGGAGGCACGATGCGGCCTTCGACCAGGTTGTCGGTGATGTCGAGCAGCGCGGAAATGAAGATGCGATAGGCCGCAATGCCCTCTTTCATGGTCTCGTCGCGGCTGCCCGAACGCGGGAGCTGTTTGGGCAGGAAGCCGCCCTTGGCGCCGGACGGCACGATCACCGCGTTCTTGACGAGCTGTGCCTTGACGAGACCAAGCACCTCCGTGCGGAAGTCCTGAGCGCGGTCAGACCAGCGGATGCCGCCGCGCGCGATGGGTGCAAAGCGCAGGTGGATGCCTTCCACGCGCGGCGAGTAGACCCAGATCTCGCGGTACGGGCGCGGCTTCGGCGATGCCTCCACCGCCTTGCTGTCGAACTTGAAGGCAATCGTTTCGGCCGGCCGGCCATCGGGGCCGGGCTGGTAGAAGTTGGTCCTCACCGTGACGCCGACGAGGTTCAGCGCCGTGCGCAGGATGCGATCCTCATCGAGGCTCGGCACATTGGCGAGCGCACCTTCGATGCGGGCCCGGATCGGCGCCTCGGCCGCCGCGCGCTGCTCCGGCGTCAGGCCGCGGCCTGGATCGAGGCGGACGTGGAACAGCTCGAGAATGTCGCGGGTCACGCCGGCGTGACGATTGAGCGTCTCGGCGATGTAACGCGGACCGAACGGCGTGCCGAGCTGACGAAGGTAGGCCGCGTAGGCGCGAATGACGGCTGCCTCCCGCCATGCCGCACCCGCCGACACGATGAGCCGGTTGAAGGAATCGTTGTCGGCATCGCCGTGAAAGACCGCGAGGAAGCAGTCTTCGAGCTTCGAATCTATCTTGTCGAGGTCGATGGGCGACCCGTCGAGCGTCTCCAGAACCATGTCATGCAGGGCCACCTCGCGCACGCCATCTGCAAAGTGCGGCGTCAAGCGATAGGACCGCTCATCGATGACGGAAAAGCCCATGTTCTCCAGCACGGGCACGCGCTCGGACAAGCGGATGGGAGCGCCGAACCGATATACGGCCGCCCGCAAGCGCGACGGAGGCATCCCGCCCTCGCGATGGAAATCGATGGCGAGCGGCATATCCGGGCCGAGCCGCTCGAGGCGCGCAATGTCCTCCAGCGCGCGATCGGGGCCGAACGTCTCGGCATAGCCGGCCGAAAAGGCCTTGCCATACTTGCGCGCAAGCCCGGCGCTGTCCGGACCACGGCCGGCGATGCCTTCCGCGAGCCGGTCATCCCAGGTGCGGATCTCCTCGGTGATCTGGCGCTCGAGATCGGCCGGGTCGACCTCGCCCTGGCGCCCGTTGTCGAGCGCAATGATGAATTGCACCCGAACCAGAGGACCATCGGGAAAGAAGGGATAATATGCCGAGACACGGCCGTTGTAGGCCCGCGCCAGCAGGGCCCCGATGCGCTCCCGCACGCTCGAGTTGTAGCGTTCGCGCGGTGCGTAGACGAGCAGCGATACGAAACGCTCGAAGCGGTCCACGCGCGCAAAAACGCGCACGCGCGGTCTCAGATCAAGGGCAAGAATGCCTTCAACCCATTCGCCCAGCTGGCGCACGCCGATCTGGAACAGCTCGTCGCGCGGGAAGGTTTCGAGGATGTTGACGATAGCCTTGCCGTCGTGGCTCTCCGGCGGATGTCCCGAGTTGGCGAGAACCGTTTCGACCTTGTGCCGCAGAAACGGAATCTGTCGCGGCGACTGGGTGTAGGCCTGCGAGGTGAAAAGGCCGACGATCCTGATCTCGCCCGCCGGC
>JBFWWW010000007.1:0-42326 GCA_050245975.1 Hyphomicrobiaceae bacterium | reverse complement strand
TGGTGCGCGGCGAGGGCGGCCGCTTCTTCCATCCCGTCCGGCGCCTCGGTGCCCGCGGGCCGTGGGGCCGCGAAGATGTTACGCAGAGCCATGTGCGTCCCCCTCGCCCATGACGGCCTGCAGACCGGCGAGTTGGCCTTCAAAGGTCTCCTTGTCGTCGAGGCAGCGCAGGTCGAGGATGAACCCGCCGTCCTCGATATGGCCGATGACGGGAACGGGCAGGCGGCGCATGGCCAGGCTCAGCCGTTCCAGGCGGCCGCCGGCACCCTTGCGGTCCGCCGGCCGGATACAAAGCCCGGCGCTCGGGAGCGTCTCGAGCGGCAACGCTCCCGAGCCGATCTGGCTCGCGCAGGCGACGGCCGAAACCCGGTAGTCGGGACCCACGCCCGCCGCCACCGGCGCGACCAGCTCGGTTGCGAGCGCCATCAGCTCATCCCGCGTGCGGGTGCAGAAGCGCAGCGTGGGCAGCATCGCGGCCAGACGGTCCGGATCGCGATAAAGCTTGAGCGTCGCCTCCAGCGCAGCGAGGCGGATCTTGTCGACGCGCAGGGCCCGCTTGAGCGGGTTCTTCGCCAGACGGGCAACAAGGTCGGCGCGGCCCGCGACGATGCCGACCTGCGGGCCGCCGAGCAGCTTGTCGCCGGAAAACGTGACGAGGTCGGCGCCCTCGCGCAGGCACTCCCGCACGGTCGGCTCCGACTTGAGGCCATAGGCGCCGAGATCGACGAGCGCGCCCGAGCCGAGGTCATGGGCGAACGGCACCTTGTGCGGGCGCACGGCCGCAGCCAGCTCGGAGGCGGGGACGGCTTTGGTAAAGCCCTGGATCAAATAGTTGGAGGTGTGCGCCTTCAGCACCAGCCCGGTCGCCGCGCCCAGCGCCTGCTGGTAGTCCTTGAGGTGGGTGCGATTGGTGGTCCCCACTTCGACGAGCCGGGTGCCGGCGCCCGCCATGATGTCCGGCAGGCGAAACGAGCCGCCGATCTCGATCAGCTCGCCGCGCGAGACGATGGTCTCCTTGCCAAGACCGAACGTGTTGACGACCAGCAGCACGGCCGCGGCGTTGTTGTTGACGACGACCGCATCCTCCGCGCCCGTCAGCTCGCGGATGAGCCCGCGCACATGATCGTCGCGCTCGCCGCGCGCGCCGCCGCCAAGGTCGAATTCGAGCGCGACGGCCGAGCGCATGGCGGCTGTCGCGGCGGAAACGGCGCTTTCGGGCAGGATGGCGCGACCCAGGTTGGTATGCAGGACCGTGCCGGTCAGATTGAAGACGCGGGCAAGGCTCGGCGCGTCCGACCGCTCAAGCGCGGCCAGAACCTGCGCGGCGATCGCCCCGGTGTCCGGCAATCGACCGCCCGAACGCGCGATCTCGCGCGCGGCATCGAGGGAGGCGCGTACGGCCCTGACGGTTGCTGCGTGACCGAACCGGGCGACCGCGAGACAGCCCGCAGCGCTGCGCAGGATCTCATCGACAGAAGGAAGACGACGCTCGGGACGGTTTTCGTTCATGACCGCGGCGTGCCTCAGTACCCGAGCAGGAAGGGGTTCTGGCCGCCGCGCTTCCACCCGTCTTGCGCCAGCAGCATGTCGAGCCCGAGCGTCCCGACATCGTCGGCGAAGGGTTCAAGGGACGGGTCCTTCACCTGGTAGACGACCTTCACGTAGCTGCGGCACTTTTCGCAGGTCTCGGCCTTGACGGTGTCGGGCTGGCCGTCGACGGCGCGGAAGGAAATGCCGTCCATCGAGCCGCACACAAGGCACTTGACCCGCACCACGTTCCACATGGTCGAGCACAAGGAGCAGGTGCAGAACCGGGTGTTGAAAGCCTTCGGCCAGCCGACGATGGCACTTGCGACCGGCCCGCTGCCGCACACGGGACAGGCGGCATCCGCGACAGGCTTCAGCTCGGCAGCCGGCAGCCGCGAGGCCACGCGCGCGAAATGCACCTGAAGACCAGCGATGACGAGGACGCGCGCCGCGACAGTCTCGCCGGGGTCCGCATCCGACAGGGCGGCGGCGATGAAGCCGACAAGCTCCTCCGTCGAGGCACCGAGGAGCCCGTGCACGACGGCAGCCGATTCAGGAGGTATGTCGGCGTGGGTCAATCGCTGGAGCAAAGCCACGACCGTGCGCTGCATGGCGTCGTCGGGCTGCGCAGACATGCGCGGCGCCGCCGGCATCCCATGCGCGATGGCCTGCGCCATCTGCTCCGGCAGCGGCAGCAGCACGGGCGGCAGATCGCTCTGAATGTCGTGTTGCGCCTGCGCCAGAGTGCCTAGAAAGGACAGGTACGGCGCCAGGTCGTTCTGCGGCGCCAGCCCGGCGAAACGCTTCGCCCGCCGGGCGAACACAGCTGCGGGATCCGGAAGGACCGCGAACGGCGGCTTCGCCTCTTCTCCGAGAATCGAACCCGACTTCAAACCAACGTCATCGGACAAGTTGCACCTCGAACCGAGGATGAACTCCACGCTCGCCGAAGCTACTCGGCGGGCGTGATCTGATTGGGCCGTACGATATCACCTTCGCGGACTTCCTTGCGCAACCATTTGCGGTGGTGCCTCCAGCCCCAGCCGCCGGTCACGAAGCCCTTCGTCATGGCCTGGAACGTGCCCCGGACCCAGATGGCCGCATAAACATGGATAATCCAGATGACGATCGACAGCACCGCCGCCGAGGCGTGGATGAGCGCGGCCCAGCGACGCTGATCGATGGTCGGATGGAACCCGGTCCAGGCCTGCAGATACATCAGGCCCTTCTCCCACAGGCCGATGCCCGTCACGAACATGATGCTGATCAGGATGGCCTGCGACCAGAAGACGAACTTCTGGCCGGCATTGTACTTGCCGACCTCGGGCAGGTAGTCCTCGTCGTTGGCGCGCAGCACGTGCTTGATGCGGGCGAGCCAGACCCAGTCCGTCGTCTCGGGCAGGTTCAGCCACAGGAAGCGGAAGAACAGCCCGAGGAAGGCGACGACCAGCACGCAGCCGATCCAGGGATGCAGCCAGCGCACCGTCTGGCCGCCCCCGAACAGCGCGCTCAGCGGATAGAGGCTCGGGTGAAACAACGACAGGCCGCTGAGCATCAGCAGGACAAAGCAAATCGCGACGATCCAGTGGTTGACCCTCGCGCTCCCGGAGTAACGCGGCACACGGATGTGCTCGTCCTCCCGCATCTTCGATTGGTCGGTCACTTTTTCACTCCCGCCAGCCGATCGGCATTTTCCTCATCCTGCTCGGAGACCTTGTTGGGTCCCTGCAGCAGGTGGTGAACGAAACCGGCAGCCGCCGTCAGCGCAATGACGGCCATGCCGGCGTATTTGCCGACACCCTTCCAGGCCTCGACCAGAGGACTGATCCGAGGATTGTCCGGAAGGTTCGCGTAGATGTGCGGCTGATCCGCATGGTGCAGGACGTACATGACGTGCGTGCCGCCGACACCTGGAGGATCATAAAGCCCCGCCTTGTCGAAGCCGCGCGACTTCAGGTCCTTGATGCGGTGATCAGCCCACTGCTTCATCTCGGCCTTGGTGCCGAAGACGATGGCTTGCGTCGGACAGGCCTTCTGGCAGGCCGGTCCCTGTCCCACAGCCACACGATCCGAGCAGAGCGTGCACTTGTAGGCCTTGTTGTCGACGCGGGAGATGCGAGGAATGTTGAAGGGACATCCCTTCACGCAATAGCCGCAGCCGATGCAGTTCTCGTGCACGAAGTCGACGATGCCGTTCGTGTATTGAACGATCGCTCCGGGCGCCGGACATGCCTTGAGGCAACCCGGGTCCTCGCAATGCATGCAGCCGTCCTTGCGGATCAGCCACTCGAGATTGCCGGTGCCCGGGTTTTCGTACTCGGTGAAGCGCATCAGCGTCCAGGATGCCGGCGTCAGGTCATGAGGGTTGTCGTAAACCCCCGTATTGACCCCGATGTCCTCGCGCAGGTTGTTCCACTCGAGGCAGGCCGCCTGGCATGCCTTGCAGCCGATGCACTTCGACACGTCGATGAGCTTGGCCACCTCGGTCTGCCGCTGCGCAGGCGGCGTGACCGTGGAGGCCGAACGGCGAAGAAGATCCTTCTCGCCGAACTTTGCCGGACCAGGCTCGGTGGTCGGATTCGGGATGGGAGGAAACATGGCTCAGGCCTCCTATGCCACCGGCCCAGCGATGGGCTCGATATCGACCAGGAACGCCTTGAACTCCGGGGTCTGCGCATTGGCGTCACCGACCGGCGGCGTCAATGAATTGATCGGAGACGCCTTCTTGGCCTCGCCGATGAACCCGAAGTTCAGAGGGCATCCGATGTAGTGCACGGTCCTGCCGTCCACCTGCACCGGCTTGATGCGCTTGGTCACCACCGCCTTGCCCTTGACCGAGCCGCGGTGCGACCAGACCTTCAGCCAGCCGCCATGCGTGATGCCCTTCTCCTTGGCGAGCTCTTCCGACAGCTCGACGAAGAACTCCGGCTGCAGCACCGCATTGATGTGCACGCTCTTCGTCCAGTAGTGGAAGTGCTCAGTGAGCCGGTAGGTGGTGGCCACGATCGGAAAATCCTTCGCGTCGCCGAACACCTCCATGTCGTCCTTGAACACCCGCGCCACCGGATTGCCCTTGATCTTGGGATACAAGGGGTTCGCCACCGGCGACTCGAACGGCTCGTAGTGCACCGGGAAGGGACCTTCCGCCATCATGCCCCGGGCGAAGAGGCGCGAGACCCCCTCGGGGTTCATGATGAAGGGGCCCGTCCCCTTGTCGGGGGCGATCGTCGGAACGAAATCCGGCACGTCGGCGCCGGTCCACTTCTGACCGTCCCAGAAGACGTACTTCTTGGCTTCGCTCCAGGGCTTGCCGTCCGGGTCTGCCGACGCGCGGTTGTAGAGAATGCGCCGGTTGGCCGGCCAGGAGAAGCCCCAGCTTCCGTACACGCTCTTGCCGGTCGGATCGCTGTTGTCGCGCCGCTTCGCCAGATTGCCCGCCGGACCATAGACGCCCGTGTAAATCCACTGAGCGCCGTCGGTCGTGCCGTCATCGCGCATCTCGCCGAAACTGGCGAGCATCGCGCCGGCGGCACGGGTCACCTTGCCTTCCGCGTCCTTGAGATCGACCAGAGCCTTGCCGTTGAGCTCGCGGAGCAGCTCGTCGCCCGAGGGCTCGAGCGGATCCTTGTAGCTCCAGTCGGTCGCCAGCAGGGGTTCGGCACCCTTGCCGCCTTCCGCCTGATAGAGCTTGCGGAGCCGCAGGAACAGATCGGCCAGGACCTGAACGTCCGTGCGCGATTCGAAATACGGATCGGCGGCTCTCCACTTCCACATCACGCAGCGGCTGGAGTTGGTAAGCGAACCCTCCTCCTCCGCGAACGACGTGATCGGAAGCATGAAGACTTCCGTCTGGATCTTGGCGGGGTCGACATCGTTGAACTCGCCATGATTTTCCCAGAAGCGGGCCGTGTCGGTCTCGATAGGATCGAGGCTGACCAGGAACTTCAGCTTCGACAGGCCGACGACGCTCTTGTTCTTGTGAGCGATCGACATGAGCGGGTTGAAGCCCTGGCAGATGAGACCGTTGGTCTTGCCCTGGTACATGGTCTCGAACATGCGCAGGCAGTCGTAGGCGATATCCACCTTCGGCAGCCAGGCATAGCCGAACTCGTTCTCCGCCGTCGCCTTGGAGCCGTACATGCTCTTCAGCATGCTGACGTAGAACTTCCTGTAGTTCTGCCAGTAGCTCGTCTGGTTGGCCTGCAGCGGCTTGAAGGTCCGCTTGGCAAGATGCGACACGAGCGTGGGCTCACTGTCCACCGGAAGCGCCATGTAGCCCGGCGTGTTGGCCGTCAGCGTTCCGATGTCCGTGATGCCCTGCACGTTGGAGTGCCCGCGCAGCGCGTTGATGCCGCCGCCCGGCACGCCGATGTTGCCGCACAGGAGCTGGATCATGGCCGCAGTCCGGATGTTCTGCGAGCCATGCGAGTGCTGCGTCCAGCCCAGCGCGTACATGATCGTCATCGACCGCTCGCCATTGGCGGTCGAGGCGACCCAGTCGGCCACCTTCAGGAACTTGTCCTTCGGCGCGCCGGTGATGCGAGAGACCATTTCCGCCGTGTACGGGGCGAAATGGCTCTTCATCAGCTGGTAGACGCAGCGCGGATTTTCGAGCGTCATGTCGCGCACGGCAAAGCCGTCCGCACCGATCTCGTATTCCCAGCTGCTGCGGTCGTAGGTGCGCTTGCTCTCGTTGTAGCCGGAGAACAGACCCTCGCTGAACGCAAAACCGTCCTTCACGACGTAGGACGCATTCGTGAAGTTGCGAACGTAGTCCTTGTGGATCTTGTCGTTCGACAGAAGGTGGTTCACCACCCCCGACAGGAAGGCGATGTCAGTGCCGGGACGGATCGGCGAATAGAGGTCGGCAACGGCCGCCGAGCGCGTGAAGCGCGGGTCGACCACCATCAGCTTGGCGCCACGCTCGGCTTTCGCCTCCGTGACCCACTTGAACCCACAGGGGTGCGCCTCGGCAGCGTTCCCACCCATGATCCAGACGACATCAGCGTTCTTGATGTCGGTCCAGCTGTTCGTCATCGCACCACGGCCAAACGTCGGGCCCAAACTGGACACCGTGGGGCCGTGTCAGATCCTGGCTTGGTTTTCGAGCTGCAGGATCCCGAGAGCACGCGTGACCTTCCAGGTCACCCAGCCCGTCTCATTGGTGCACGAGCTTCCCGAGAGAAAGCCCATCGTGGACCATCGATTGACCGTCACGCCATCGTTGTTCTTCTCGATGAAGTTGGCGTCGCGGTCGGCTTTCATGAGCTTCGCGATGCGGTCCATCGCAAAGTCCCACGTCACGGGCTCGAAGGAGTTGGTGCCGGGCTTGCGGTACATCGGCTCCTTCACGCGCGTCTTGGCGTGGATATAGTCGATGGCGGCCGCACCCTTCGGGCACAACGTGCCGCGGTTCACGGGATGGTCGGAGTCACCCTCGATATGCGTGACCTCCAGCTTGTTCTTGTTGTCCTTGTTCGGCGCGGCGAACACCATCATCCCGCAGCTCACCGCGCAGTACGGACAGATCGTCCGCGCTTCCTTCGTCTGGATGAGCTTGAAGGGCCGGACGTGGGCCGCGACACTTGCTTCCGCTTCGCCGAAGCCGAACGCAGCCACCGCGGTTCCCGCAGCGCCTGCCCCTGTCAGCTTGATGAATTGTCGGCGAGAGACCTCTATATTCATGTGCACCTCCCGACGATCCCTGCACTCGATGCGTCCCATCGGTGGATCGTGACTTCAAATTAGACCAGTTCAAAAGTAAGTCAATTTGCGGCGCAGTATCGTCGGCGTCGGACGCGAGCCGTCCCGATCGAGCGCTGCTGCATGAAAAAAGGTCGACGCGGCGACGGAAAAATCGGCCCGCGCGACTGCGCGCACGACATCGCGATTCGGCGCAGCGATCGCCGTAGACCGGCCGCGGATCAAGAGAATGTGACCCGATCGCGGATCGCGGAAACACAATGGCGATGGGTTCCGATCGACACGTTGACGCGCCGATCGCGAACGACCACTCTCGGCGAGATCCGAGCGCAACGGACAAATTCTTGGTGCGGAGGATTTCTTAGACTTTAGTATAACAACCGGCGGCAGCGTTGCGGGCAGGGAACTTCGCATGCCGCGCGCCGCAACGCCGGCGCGGAGGACATCGTAGGCAATCAGTCCGGAGAGCGCTCGCCTCCGGCGCGGAAGGAGCACGCGGATGAACATTCCACAGGTCCGCCTCACAAGCCTGGCCCATGGCGGAGGCTGCGGCTGCAAGCTCGCGCCCGCCGTCCTGCAAAAGCTTCTCGCCGACCAGCCGGCAACCGGACCCTACGCGCAGCTGCTGGTCGGCAACGAGACCGCCGACGACGCGGCCGTCTGGCAGCTCGACGAAAACACCTGCATCATAGCGACGACGGACTTCTTCATGCCGATGGTCGACGATCCGTTCGACTTCGGCCGCATCGCTGCGACGAATGCTATCTCCGACGTCTATGCGATGGGCGGCAAGCCGATCCTGGCACTGGCGATCCTCGGCATGCCGGTCGACAAGATCGCGACCGAGACGGTGCAGCAGATCCTCAGGGGCGGCGCCAGCGTTTGCGCTTTGGCCGGCATACCGGTTGCCGGCGGACACTCGATCGACTGCCCTGAACCCGTTTACGGGCTGGCCGTGATCGGCACGTGCCGTCCCGAGCACGTGCGTCGCAATGGCGATGCGAAAGCCGGCGACGCCCTTATTCTCACCAAACCGATCGGCGTCGGCATCTATTCGGCCGCGATCAAGAAGGGCGCGCTGGACCCGGACGGCTATGCGGAAATGATCGCGACGACCACGCTGCTCAACAGGATCGGTGCCGACCTGGCGAAAGACCAGGACGTTCATGCCATCACCGACGTCACCGGTTTCGGTCTCCTGGGGCATGCCATGGAGATGGCGCGCGCCGCGCAGCGGGCGATCACGATCCGGGCGAGCGACGTGCCCCTGCTCGCGCGCGCGGAAAAGCTGGCGCGCGAGGGATACGTCACCGGTGCGTCAAACCGCAACTGGGCCAGCTACGGCGAAGGCGTCGTCCTGCCGCAGGCGTTCCCGGACTGGCAGCGCGCGCTGCTGACCGATCCGCAAACGTCCGGCGGTTTGCTCGTCGCCTGCACGCCCGGCCGCGCCGAGGTCATCGCGCAGACGATCCGCGAGTCCGGCTATGCCTCGGCACGCGTGATCGGCAAAGTCGAGCCGGCCGGGGCCGGCATACGGGTGGTCGCCTGACACTCTGCCGCACGAATTTCCGGCGGTGACGTAATATTCTGCTGCGGTACCGACATGGGAAATATCGATGGCAATCGGACGGTGCGCGTGACCCGCGACGAAAACCCAAGACATGCCGTCGCCGGGCCCGCGAACGAGCCTGCGGGCGAGCGCCTGCAGGACCTTCCCCCGGCCCTGCAAGGCATCCTCAACCGCTCGTCCACGGCCCCGAAGGGCCTCGTCGATCCCGGACCGACGCAGGCCGAGCTCGAGGCGCTGGTCGCAGCCGCGCTCACGGCACCCGATCACGAGGGACTGCGCCCGTTTCGGTTCATCCATGTCAAGGGACGCGGGCGCGAGAAGCTCGCCGACACGTTCGTCGCCATCAAACGCGGGCACGATCCGCAGACGAGCCAGGACGAACTCGAGCGCACCTGGAAGAAGACGATGCGCGCGCCGTGCCTGCTGGCCGTGGTCGTCCGCCTCACGCCGGACAATGCGAAAGTCCCCACCGAGGAGCAGTACATGTCGGCAGGCGCCGCGATCTATGCGGTCCTTCTCGCCTGTCAAAGCCTCGGCTACGGCGCGATCATGCTGAGCGGCAGCCGGTCGCGCCACGACCGCCTGCGCGCGCTTCTGGGAATTGCTCCGCACGAAAGGATCGTTGGCTTCATCAGCATCGGCACGCCGGCCAAACCCATGCGACCCAAAGGACGGCCCGATCCGCGGACCGTCCTTGAAACGTGGGACGGGTCCGGCTAGCCGCGCGCGAGGCCTGCATCGCTGGCCCCGGACACCCGTCTGGCACCCACCTGGCATCCGTCGGGCATCGCCGCTCGGGAGGTCACGCGGTCCGCGACGGCCGGCAATGGCGCATTAAAGGGCATCCCCGCCCGGGGGATGCAGAATTTGACGCAGCCCGGAACCACGGCCGTCCTTGCGAGTTTGCTGGATCGGGCCTCCCCGAGGAACATATGAACGAGACTGACAGAACGGCGGCATCTCTTACGGAGGAAGGCCGCTACCGCCTCCTGGTCGAAGCCATCACCGACTATGCCGTCTATATGCTGGACCCCAACGGGTTGATCAGCAGCTGGAACCCCGGCGCGGAGCGCTTCAAGCAATACAAGGCCAGCGAGATCATCGGCCAGCATTTCTCACGCTTCTATACCGACGAAGACCGCAGCGTCGGATTGCCGGCCCGCGCCTTGGAGATCGCCGCGAGCGAGGGCAAGTTCGAGGCCGAGGGCTGGCGCGTCCGCAAGGACGGCAGTCGCTTCTGGGCCTATGTGATCATCGATCCCATCCGCGGACCGGGCGGTCAGCTCATCGGCTTTGCCAAGATCACGCGGGACCTGACGGAGCGGCGGGAAAGCCAGAAGAAGCTCGAGATGGCCCGCGAAGCGCTGTTCCAGTCCCAAAAGCAGGAAGCGATCGGGCGGCTGACCGGTGGCGTCGCGCATGACTTCAACAACTTGCTCATGGCGATCACCAGCAGCCTGGAGCTCATGCGCAAGCGCCTGCCGGCCGACGAGCGACTGAGCGCTCTCTTGGACAATGCGCTGTCGGCAGCCAAGCGCGGAGAGGCATTGACGCGGCGGATGCTGGCGTTCGCACGGCGGCAGGACCTCGACATCCGCGCCATCGATGTGCCCGACCTCGTTCGAGGCATGGCCGATCTGTTGCAGCGGGCGCTCGGCCCGACCATTCAGCTCGAGACCCGTTTTCCGTTGCACCTGCGCCCCGTCATGGCCGATGCGAACCAGCTCGAGATGGCGTTGCTCAATCTCGCGGTCAACGCACGCGACGCAATGTCGGGCACAGGCAGCATCATCATCGCCGCGCGCGAAGCGGAGGTCGAACCCGATAAGCCGGTGAATGGCCTCAAACCGGGGCGCTACGTGTTCCTGTCGGTCACCGATACCGGGGCGGGCATGGACGAGGCGCCCTTGAAAAGGCAACCGAACCGTTTTTCACGACCAAGGGGGTCGGAAAGGGAACCGGGCTCGGATTGTCGATGGTGGATGGACTTGCCGACCAGAGCGGCGGCATGTTCAGGCTGAAGAGCCGCCTGAACGAAGGCACGACGGCCGAGATCTGGTTCCCGGCGGGCGAGAAGCAATCAGCGGCGGCACTTGCCCGGGCAACGCCGGAGCCGGACCAGCCGGAGCCGGGAAATCTGCGAATTATCGCGGTCGACGACGATTTCCTGATCCTCACCAATACCGTCGCGATGCTCGAGGATATGGGCCACACCGCATTCGCGGCGTCGTCAGCCAGGCAGGCGCTGCAATTCCTGCGCGAGGAACCCGAAATCGACCTCGTGATCACCGACCAGGCCATGCCCGAAATGACGGGGACGCAATTGGCCGACGTCATGCGGACGGAATGGCCTCGCGTCCCCGTTGTGCTCACCACCGGCTACGCCGAAATCGATGAGGGCACGGCGAAAACCCTTCCCAGGCTTTCCAAACCGTTCACCGAACAGCAATTGGCACGCGAGATCGCGCGCATGTCTTGCCTTGCGCCGAGTGCGTGAGCGGCTGACGCCTCAAGTGCCGCGGGGCGCTGGTCCATGACCACCGCGTCCGCCCCGATGGTCACGGGAGGCCACATGTGGTGAGCCCGGATGGGTTCGAACCATCGACCCTCTGATTAAAAGTCAGATGCTCTACCGCTGAGCTACGGGCCCGCCGAGGCCGTGGTTACTGGGATTTCAACGCAAAGGCAAGGATTTGGAGGCGGCTGGAGCCGGACGGGCCAACCACACGGCCAATCGCTTCCGTCCAGACCGACCCGGGCGGGGCGCCGAGAACGAGATGTCGCGCCCGGCGCGACCGACGATGCGACATACCTCCCTGCTCCCGACCACTCGCGCTGCGACCGACAGTCCTTCCAAATCGTATACGAACGGATCGCCGGTCGCCCCAGCCTCGCCGCCCGGGCCGCCCGTCGTCCGGGGAGGTCGTCCGGCCGGAAAAAATTTGCCGGAACAGTCCTACCTGCTTTGCCCGTTAACCGAATTTGAGCGCCTGTCGCGCAGACTGGCTCTGCGATGGTGCGAATTGTCTGCGCTCGGCATTGGCGCCGCGCGCGGTTCGGGGTTGTCGTGCCTGACTGAAGTATGGGGTACAGGGGGCGAAATTTTATGCGCGCTGTTGAGAAGCTGTCGCCATTGCCGGCGGCACCTTTGCTCCTGTCGTTTTTTGGCGGCATCGCCTCCACAGTTTTCGTGGGCGGGCTTGTCTGGGCCGTCGCAGTCGGCTCCCTGGCCACGCTGGCGACAGACCTCGGACAACTCCTCGCTGCAGCCGCGCAAGGCTTTGCTTTCCTGCTGGCGCCGGTCTTTACGACGACCGGGCTTTCGATCCTCGCCCTGGTTGCGGTCGGCGCTGCGATCGTCGCCTGGCGGCAGTATCGATCGTCGGAGCCTCAACCGGCCGCGGAAATGGTGCTGGAAGCAGCGCCATCGCATACGTCCGCCCCCCAGCGCACCGAATTGCAGCTCAAGCAGGAACTGAGCCACGTCCTGAAGCTCGTTCGCGGCTTCCTGGAATCCAACAACCGCTATGCACGCACGCTGGCCGAGGCTCAGCAGACGCTGAGCCATCTGCCCAAGCCCGACCAGGTCTGGACCATCGTCCGCCTGCTGATGGAAGAGAACGACCGGATGCGCCGCGATTCGAGCGCGCTGCGCGTCAATCTCGAGCAGTCGCAGTCCCAGATCGAGCAGCTTCGCTCGAGCCTGACCGTCGCCGAGGAGGCCGCGCTGCGCGACCCGCTGACGTCGCTCGGCAACCGCCGGCATCTCGATGTCGTGCTTGCCAAGGCCATCGAGGAGGCGCACGCCGACAAGACCGCGCTGTGCCTCGTCATGGGCGATCTCGACGACTTCAAGAAGATCAACGACAAGCTCGGCCATGCGGCCGGCGATGAAATTCTGAAGCGCTTCGCCGACCTGATGCTGAAGAACGTCAAGGGTCGCGATCGCGTCGCACGCTACGGCGGCGAGGAGTTCGCCATCGTGCTGCCGCAGACGGCGATGGGCAACGCCTATCACCTGACCGAGCAGATCCGCAGCCAGCTCGAGACGGCGTCCTGGACCGTGGGGAGAACCGGCCAGCCGGTCGGAAAGCTGACCGCGTCGTTCGGCATCGCGCAGCTCAATGACGCCGACAATCCCGTTTCGCTGATCGAGCGGGCCGACCAGAAGCTCTACGATGCCAAGCGCAACGGCCGCAACCGCATCGCCATCGAGCGTTCGCTCGCCGCCTGAAAAAGATCAACGCCGGCGCGCCGCCCTGGCGCGCACGGCGACCTCTTCGTCCTTCCAGATGGCCGGCATGGCGGTCCACCAGATGCCGGCATCCCCGACGCGGTAGACGCGCACGAGTCCGCGCCGCCAGTCCTCGCCCAGAACGCGCACCTCGTCGCCCGGCGGGAGTTGCACACACCGGCCGTCGAGCAGGTTGCTGTGCAGAAGCCTGTCGTGGGAACCTGATCGCCGGCCGCCATCCAGCCTCTGGAGGCGCGCGAGGATATCATGCGACTTGCAGGCCACATGGATGCCCGGGCGCACGATCTCGGCTGCCTGCGCCCGTGTGGTTCCGGCCAGCGCCAAAACGGCCGCGGCCGCCGCCAAGAAGGAACACCGTCGCGCCATTTCGCCTCCCGGACCGTCGCTGCGCACGTCCAAACGTGCATCCCGGCGCACGCTTGTCAAATTGGCGCGGGGGGTGGAGATAGGATGTCAGTCGATTTTTGCGAGGACCGCACATGCCCGGACCGGACGTTACGCACCATTATGCAGAGCTTGGCGAGGTCGTGCTGCACTATGTGACAGCCGGCAGCGGCCCGCCGGTCGTTCTGCTGCACGGCTGGCCGCAAACATGGTGGGAATGGCGCCATGTCATACCGGCCCTCGCGCGAAGCCATACCGTTATAGCTCCGGACCTGCGCGGACTTGGCGACAGCTCGCGGCCACTGAGCGGGTACGACAAGAAGACCGTCGCGGAGGACATATGGCGGCTTGTGCACGGCAAGCTCGGACATGATCGGTTTCTGCTCGTCGGACACGATTGGGGCGGCCCCACGGCCTATGCGCTGGCGGCAGCGCGCCCGGAGGCCGTGCGCCGGCTCGTCATACTCGATGTCGTAATTCCGGGCTGCGGCGGTGACTTCTCCGAGGGCGGACGGCGCTGGCACCACCAGTTCCACATGACGCCCGACCTGCCCGAGGCTCTGATACAAGGGCGCGAGGAAACCTATCTCGGCTGGTTCTATCGCACCTTCGCGTTCCGCCACGACGCGATTGGGCCGGACGACCTCGCCGAATACCTGCGCACCTACCGCCAACCGGGCGCACTCCGCGCGGGCTTCGCCTACTATCGTGCTATTCCCCAGGACGCCGCCGACAACCGCGAAATCATTGCCCGATTGAAGCTGCCGATGCCCGTGTTGGCGCTCGGTGGCGCCGTGAGCTATCCGCACGGCCGCGGACGGGGGCGGGAGCCGGAGGAATCGCTGCGTCGCGTCGCCACCAATGTCGAAGGCGGCATCGTACCGGCATGCGGCCACTTCATTCCCGAGGAAGCGCCGGACCTGCTGCGCGATCGTCTGCTGGCCTTCTTCAAAAACTAGGCCGGAGCTGTCGTTTCATCGCGATCCGGCAATTCGATATCGAGCAGCACGGAGCTCAGGCATTTCCCATGCGCATCGAGCGCGAGCGAACGCGTCACACCCGTCGCGAGCGCCTGCTCCAGCACGAAATTCAATATCCCGAGCCGAGGCAATTCATACCGCGTCACGGGCCCGCGCGCCGTCGCTGCGAAATGGCTTTGCACGCGCTCGACAGTGAGGTGGCGCGCGACATACGCATAGTCGCGCGCATCGTACATGATGACGGAAATCTGCGAGGTATCGCCCTTGTCGCCTGCGCGCGCGTGCGCCAGTTGATGCAGCTTCATCACGCCACCTCGTAGCTGACCACGGGACGCGGCAGTTCGCGTGGCACGAGTGTCGACACGACGGCGATCACCTGCCGCGCCGACTTGGTAACGCCGCCGCCGCCTGCGGGACCATTGGTATAAAGCGTCTCGACCTCATTGCCGACACGGATCGCATCCTGCAGAGAGGCGGTGCGCGCAACAACGCGAGCGCGCGCTTCTGGCGCAGCCGCATTGGCCTTGCCACCCATCGTCTTGTTGACCGCATCGACACCGATCAGCTCGAAGCGCGATTCGAGCATGGGTACGCCGACGATCTCGAGACGCTGAGCGACAATATCGAGCGCCAACCGGGCACGGTCGGCGGCTCCAGAACCGGCATAGGAAATCTGTCCCTCGCCGACATAGCTGTCGCGATAGCCTACCGACACCTTGAGCGTGTCGGGACGCCTCCGACCGCGGCCGCCGCTCACAGCAATGCGATCCGGACCAATTTCCGTCAGATCGGCTTGCGTGAAGTCGGCCACGACGTCGGGTTGCAGATAGGCGGCAGGATCGAGCACCTCGTACATGAGTTGCTCCTTGCACGTGGCAAGCGTGATGCGCCCGCCCGAACCCGCTACCTTGGTGAGAACCACAGATCCATCAGGCTGCACCTCGGCAAGTGGAAATCCGAGGCGCGCAAGATCGGGTATATCCTTGCGACCCGGATCGGCAAAATAGCCGCCCGTCACCTGGCCCGCGCACTCCAGCAGATGTCCGATCAATGTGCCCTGGCCCAGCAGATTCCAATCGTCGCGCGGCCAATCGAAGGACTGTGCAATGGGCGCCAGGAACAGCGCGGGATCGCTGACGCGCCCGGTGATGACCACGTCCGCACCGCCATCGAGTGCAGCCGCAATACCGTCGATGCCGAGATACGCATTTGCCGACGTTACCGTATCCCCCAGCGAAGCGACCGTTCCAGGGCGTTCCAACAGTTTGCTGGCGTTGCGGTCGAGGACGTCAATGACGTCGTCGCCTGTCACGGCCGCTATCTTGAGGCCGGAGAGCCCGAGACGGCGGGCGACGCCAGCCGTCGCACGTGCGGCCGCAAGGGGATTGGCGGCGCCCATGTTCGTGATGATGCGAACGCGACGCTGCTTGCACGTCGGCAGAACGGCTTCCATCCGGGCAACAAGAAGAGGATCGAACCCGGCTTCCGGGTCCCGCAGCTTTGCTTCCTGGGCGAGAGCGATCGTTCGCTCGGCAAGGCATTCGAAGACGAGAAAATCCAGGTTGCCCTGTTCTGCCAGTTCGCGCGCAGGCTCGATGCGATCGCCGGAGTAACCAGCGCCTGAACCTATTCTAATGCTTTTCATTTTCTCGCCGTTGGCAGCTCGCTTCGAGTTCGCGCGGCAGTATGGATTGTGGGGACCGTCACTGCAATGTTGCTGGACGACCGGACCGCCGCACGCCACCCTTGGGACCGTGAAAAATCTCGTCCTCGTGGGTGGTGGACATGCTCATGTCCACATTCTGAAAAATTTCGGCCTGCATCCGATGCCCGATGTGCGAGTGACGCTCGTCACGCGCGAGGTCGAAGCCGCCTATTCCGGCATGCTTCCAGGGTTCATCGCCGGATATTACACCCGCGCCCAATGCCATATCGATCTGCGGCCGCTGGCTCGGTTTGCCCGTGCTCATCTGATCCACGATGCGGCCGTCGGCCTCGATCTCGAGCGGCGCCTGGTCCTGCGAAATGCGGGAGACCCTGTTCCCTACGATGTCGTTTCACTCGACGTCGGAGCGGCGCCGGATCGAAGCGCCATTCCCGGGGCAGCGGCTCACGCTCTTGTCGTAAAGCCGATCGATCGACTGGCGGCCAAGTGGGAGCAACTGATCGCCGCGCCGGCGCCACGCCTCGGTCTGCGTTTCACGACGATCGGCGCCGGCGCGGCCGGGATCGAGCTGACGCTCGCCATGCGGCACCGCGTTCGCAATCGGCTCATCGAGGCCGGAGACAATCCGGAGCGGGCGAGCTTTACCCTGATTTCAGCGGGCCGGATTCTTGAATCCGGCAACGCTCGCGCTCGACGGCTATTCAGAAATTTGTTGAACGCCAGGGGCGTGACGCTGGTCGAAAATTGTCGGGCCCGAGAGGTCGCCTCCAACGCCATCATTTGTGCGGACGGTTCTCGCCGACCGTTCGACCAGGTGATCTTGGCAACGCAATCGACCGCACCCGCATGGCTGCGTGATACCGGGTTGCCGCTCGATTCTTCGGGATTCGTTCAGATCGATGCAGAACTGCGGGCGCTCGGTTGCGCAAACGTGTTCGCGGTCGGTGATATGGCCTCAAGCCTCGTACATCCAAGACCCAAGGCCGGCGTATTCGCCGTCCGCCAGGGACCACCGCTGGCCGAGAACCTCCGCAGGGCTCTCGCAGACGAACCGCCGGTGCCGTTTCATCCGCAACAGGAATACCTGTCGCTGATCTCAACAGGCGACCGCAGCGCGGTTGCGATGCGTGGATCTTGGGCCGCGCAGGGGCGTATATTTTGGTATCTCAAAGACTGGATCGACCGCCGCTGGATTGGAAGCTATACAAATCTGCCGCTGGATTCGTAGCTCCCGATGCAACGCCCGCCATACGACGCGACCGCACACCAGACCGGCTCGGGCATCCTGCGCGCGATCGGGTTGATGTGCCTGACGTGGGCGTTCTTTGCCTGCCTCGACTCGGCCGGGAAATATCTCATCGTCATCAAGGGACTGCCTGCGGCACAGGTCGTATGGGTGCGCTTCCTCGGCCAGTTTCTGGCCATCGTCTCGGTACTCGGGCTGATGGTCATTCCACGACTGCTGGTCACCCAGAAGCTGCCGATGCAGCTTTTTCGCTCTCTGCTCTTGCTCGGATCGACGGCATTCAACTTCCTCGCCTTGCGCCACATGCGGCTCGATCAGACCACAACGATCGGGTTCCTGGTCCCCCTCACGGTTGCTCTATTGGCGGGGCCGGTGCTTGGGGAGTGGGTGGGGTGGCGCCGACTGCTTGCCATTCTCGTCGGCTTCTGCGGGATTCTGATTGCCATGCGTCCGGGTGTCGGGACCTTTCAGCCCGCCTTTCTGCTTGCCTTCGGGACGGTGGCTTGCAGCTCGATATTCAGCCTCGTGACGCGCTATCTCGCCGCCTATGATCCGCCCGAGGTGACGCTGTTCTACTCTCTGCTCGCGGGAACGTTCCTGGTAGCTCCCTTTGCGCTGGCAGACTGGGTCTGGCCTGCAGCCGCATGGGACTGGGTCTTGCTGCTATCCATGGGATTTTTCGGGGCACTCGGACATTATGTCTTCATCGTCGCACACCGCTATGCGCCCGCATCGACGATCGCGCCGTTCGCGTATATCGCGCTCCTCACACACTCGACCATGGGATATCTCGTGTTCGACCAGCTACCCGACCGCTACACTCTCGTCGGGGCCGCGGTCGTCATCGCATCCGGTCTCTACCTGCTGCACCGCGAGAGGGTGATCATGCGGGCGCGCCGGGCCGGTTGAGCAGAAATTGCGCTCAGATTGCGGGGATGCCGCCAAATCGCGCTTTGGTCTCGCGCGCGAATGCCGCGAACCGCCCTTCGGCAATGGCGTCGCGCGTGGCTTGCATGAGCTGCTGATAGAAGGCCGTGTTCGACCACGAGAGCAGCATCGCACCCAGATACTCGCCCGATCGCACGAGGTGGTGAAGATAGGCGCGGCTGTAGTCCCGCGCCGCCGGACACGAACTGTCGGGGTCGAGCGGCGATGAATCGTCCGCGTGGCGGGCATTGCGAAGGTTGACCGGCCCGGACCAGGTGAATGCCAGTCCATGCCGGCCATTGCGCGTCGGCAGCACGCAGTCGAACATATCGATGCCACGGCCGATGCTCTCGATAAGGTCCAAAGGCGTGCCAACCCCCATCAGATAGCGCGGCTTGTCGACCGGCAGATGCGGCACAGTCGTCTCGATCGTTGCAAGCATCGCCTCCTGTCCCTCGCCGACTGCAAGGCCACCGACCGCGTATCCGCTGAATGCCATGCCCGCAAGCTCGGTCGCAGAGCGACGCCGCAAGTCCGGCTCGGTTCCACCCTGGACGATGCCGAACAACAACTGTCCGGGCTGCGACAAGCGTTCGAAGGCCAATCGCGATCGTTCCGCCCAGCGCAGCGACAGATTGACCGAGCGCTCGATCTCCGCGCGTGACGCCGGAAGCTTCACGCACTCGTCGAACTGCATCTGAATGTCGGCACCCAGCAGGCATTGGATCTCGATGGATCGCTCGGGCGTCAGCATGTGGCGTAAGCCGTCGATATGCGACTGGAACTCGGCCCCATCGTCCGTGATCCGCCGCAGCCGCGAGAGGCTCATGACCTGGAAGCCGCCGCTATCCGTCAGGATCGGGCGATCCCAACGCATAAAGGCATGCAGCCCGCCCAGGCGTGCCACCCGCTCCGCGCCCGGCCGCAGCATCAGGTGATAGGTGTTGCCCAGGATGATGTCCGCACCGGCATCACGCACCTGGTCGAGATAGACGGCCTTGACCGTCGCCGCCGTGCCGACCGGCATGAAAGCCGGGGTACGAACCGCCCCGTGCGGCGTCGCCAGCGTTCCAAGCCGCGCACCGCCATCCGACTTCAGCAAAGTGAACCGCGAAGCACCACTCATTGGCGAAACAGAAGCGATGCATCGCCGTAGGAATAGAAGCGGTATCCCGACGCGATCGCATGTTCATAAGCCTGCCGCATGGTGGCAAGGCCAGAAAATGCTGCCACCAGCATGAAGAGCGTCGAACGGGGCAGATGGAAGTTTGTCATGAGCGCATCGACCGCACGGAAGAAATAGCCGGGCGTAATGAACAGATCCGTTTCGCCGCTGAAGGGCTCGATGCGTCCGCTGGCACGGGCCGCGGTCTCGACAAGGCGCAGCGACGTCGACCCTACCGCCACAAGGCGACCGCCGGCTTCGCGCACCGACTGCAGGGCATCGGCCGTCGCCGGCGAAACCTCGCCCCACTCGGCCTGCATGCGATGGCTCTCGACCTCATCCGTCTTGACCGGAAGGAACGTGCCCGGCCCAACGTGCAGCGTCACGAAATGGCACGAGATGTCACGCGCCCGAAGCGCACCTAGCAGCTCGTCGGTGAAATGCAGACCCGCCGTCGGTGCGGCGACCGCACCTTCTTTCCTGGCAAAGACGGTCTGATAGCTCTGGCGATCATCGTCATCGGCCGCGCGGCGCGAGGCGATGTAGGGCGGAAGCGGCATATCGCCGATGGCATCGACAACTTCGTCGAGGTAAGGGCCATGGCGATTGAAGGCGAGGTCTACCTCACCCGCCTCGCCCAGTGCCGCCACACTGGCATCGAGCACACCGGCGAAGCAAACCCGGCCCTCGTCGCCGAAACGGATGCGGTCACCCACCTCGAGACGCTTCTGTGGTCGCGCAAAGGCCCGCCAGGTGCTGTCATTCAGGCGCTTGATCAGTGTCACGGATACCCGCGCCGTGTTTCCGTTACGCGTCCGCTCTCCGACCAGCGCACCCGGAACAACACGGGTATCATTGAAGACCAGCGCGTCGCCGGGTTTCAGCAGCGACGGCAGATCGTGGACATGCCGGTCGGCGAGACCGCCCGAGGGATCGACGACCAGCAGGCGCGCGCCGTCACGCGGCGTCGCCGGGCGCAGCGCGATGCGGTCCTCGGGAAGATCGAAATCGAACTGGGCGGTGCGCATGGCTCAAGGGCTGGCCGGATGACGGGGCGCGCCGACCCGGCATGCGCCCATGCATCCGCCTACCATTCTCCAGCCAAGCCTCGCAAGCACGCCAATGCGCGCATGCCTATTTGACGTCGGCAGCAACCTTGACCGAGGTCATCTTGTCCGGGTTCTGCACCGGCTCGCCGCGCTTGATCTTGTCGACGTTCTCCATGCCTTCGACGACCTTGCCCCAGACCGTGTACTGCTTGTCCAGGAAGCGGGCGTCGTCAAAGCAGATAAAGAACTGGCTATTGGCGCTGTCCGGGTTCTGCGCACGCGCCATCGAGCACACGCCACGCACATGCGGTTCCGCACTGAACTCGGCCGGCAGGTTGCTGTACTTCGAACCGCCCGTGCCGGTGCCGCGCGGGCATCCCGTCTGCGCCATGAAGCCGTCGATCACGCGATGAAACACGATGCCATCGTAGAACCCTTCGCGGGCGAGTTGCTTGATGCGCTCGACGTGCTTGGGCGCGAGGTCCGGGCGCATGGCGACGACGACCTTGCCCTTGGTCGTATCGATGATCAGCGTATTCTCAGGATCGGCGATCTTGGCCATTGATATCTCCGTGGCGGCACTCGGGCCGCGTCTGAATTGTTCTACTTCTTCGCGTCGGCAAGCAGATAGACCTTCTGCATCACGTCAGGCCGGGACGGCGGCTCGCCGGCGGCGACCTTGTCCACGTTCTCCATGCCCTGAACGACCTGCCCCCAGACCGTATACTGGCCGGTCAAACCGCGGCAGCCCGTGTCGTTGAAGCAGATGAAGAACTGGCTGTTGGCGCTGTTCGGATTCTGCGTGCGGGCCGCGCCGATCGTGCCGCGCTTGTAAACTTCGCCCGTAAACTCAGCCGGGAGATCCGGGTACTTCGAGCCGCCCATGCCCGTGCCCTGCGGATCGCCGGTCTGGGCCATGAAGTTTGGAATGACGCGATGGAATTTCAGGCCGTTGTAGAAGCCTTCCTTCGCGAGCTGCTTCACGCGGGCGACATGCTTGGGGGCCAGATCGGGACGCAGCCGGACCAACACCTTGCCCGTCTTGAGCTCGATGACCAATGTGTTCTGAGGATCGGGAGCCTGCGCCAGCGCGGCACCGGAAAGGGCAAAAGCGGCAAGCATCAGGCTCAACAGAAAACGGATCACGGGCATCTCCACTGGAGGGTCAACGCGGCGGGACCTGATCCCGCGCATGTGGCGTTTCTGGGACGTCTTGCGGTCGACACTAGCGCTTTTTGCCGATCTTGGCTTGCAGTCGCCGGGCCACCGCCGCAGAAACGAACGGCGACACATCGCCGCCCATCACCGCGATCTGCCGCACGAGCGACGCAGCGATATGCCGGACGTCCGGGCTGGCGGGCAGAAACACCGTGCCGACGTCCGGCAGCATGACCCCATTCATTCCGGACATCTGCATCTCGTAGTCGAAATCCGTACCGTCACGGAGCCCACGGATAATCATGCTGGCGCCTGCATCCTTCGCCGCCGTCACCGTGAGCTTGGAAAACGTCACGATCTCCATCTTGCAGCCGGTGCGCTTCGCAATCGGCGCGACCTCCGACTTCAGCATTTCCATCTTCTCTTCGGGCGAGAAGAGCGGCGCCTTGCCCGGGTGCACGCCGATGCCGATCACCAGCGTGTCGCACATGCGCGCGGCCCGCTCGATGATATCGGTATGTCCTTTGGTTACCGGATCGAAGGAGCCAGAGTAGAACCCGACACGCTTCATGAAATGCTCCCAGAGACAGGCGCTCGCATCACGGCCGCCTCACCATCGCCAATGCCACCCCGCCCAGCAGAAGAAAGACGCCGGCCGCGCCGTCCAGCAAACGCAACCGCGCCTGGTCGAACGTCGCCCGAGCGCGCGCAATGGCAACGGTATAGCAGACATCGACGAGGGCGAGCGTCAGGATGAAAACGCCGGCAAGAACGGCGAGCTGCGCAACGGCATTTCCATTCGGATCGACGAACTGCGGAAAAAACGCGCCCAAGAAGAGCATGACTTTCGGATTGGACAGGCTGACCAGAAGTCCCTGGATGTAGTGGTTACGGTAATTCGGAGCGGCTGTCGCTCCTATGGACGTGCTGCCCGCGCGCCACGCCCGCCAAAGCTGACGCGCGCCCAGATAGACGAGATAGAGGGCGCCGACCCAGCGCACCACGTCGAACCATTCCGACATCAGCACCATGACCGATGTCATGCCGATTGCTGCGACAGCAACGAGCAATGACAGCCCAGTGGTCGTCCCGGCCAACGTCATCAGGCCGGAGGACAGCCCCCCGGCCAGCGTGTTGCCAATGATCAACGACATGTTCGGCCCGGGCGTCAGACCCAGCAGAACGCAGGCGAAGACAAACGCCAGCAGCAGCTCCACGCTCATTTCAGCCTGCCTGCTCCTCGGCGCCAACGTCGTCCTCGCTCGCCCCCTCGTCAGGAACGCGCTCGACGGACACAACCTTCTCGTCTTCGTCGGTCTTGAAGATGCGCACACCCTGGGTATTGCGGCCGGCGATGCGCACATCATCCACCGGGCAGCGGATCAGCTTGCCGCCGTTTGTCACCAGCATGATCTGGTCGCTGTCCTCGATGGGGAACGACGCCACGAGACGTCCGTTGCGCTCATTGACGACCATGGCCACGATGCCCTTGCCGCCGCGGCCTGACGTGCGGTACTCGAACGACGACGAGCGCTTGCCGAAACCGCGCTCCGACACTGTCAGGACGAACTGCTCGCGCGCGCCGAAAGCGGCATACCTCTCGGGCGACAGCTCCTCGGCGCCCTCGACCGCTTCCGCATCCGCCTCGGGCTCGACGGCTTCGGCCACCTCCTCGCCCTGAGCACGGCGCATGGCGGCAGACTGCTTGAGGTAGGCAGCGCGCTCCGCAGGAGTTGCATCAACATGGTGCAGGATCGCCATCGAGATGACGCTGTCGTCCTTGTCCAGACGGATGCCGCGCACGCCTGTCGAATCGCGCCCCTTGAACACACGCACGTCCTCGACCGGAAAGCGGATGCAATGGCCGTCCGCGGTGGTCAGCAGGACGTCGTCGACGGCCGAGCAGATGGAGACGCGGACGATGGTGTCGCCCTCCTCCAGCTTCATGGCGATCTTGCCGTTGCGATTGATGCTTTCGAAGTCCGACAGGCTGTTGCGGCGCACGTGGCCGGAGCGAGTGGCAAACATCAGCTCAAGCGAACCCCACGTCGAGGTATCTTCCGGCAGCGGCAGGATGGACGTGATGACTTCGTCGGGCTGCAGCGGCAGCAGGTTGATGAGCGCCTTGCCGAGCGACTGCGGGGTCGCCGCAGGCAGGCGCCAGACCTTCATGCGGTAACACATGCCGCGCGAGGAGAAGAACAGCACCGGCGTGTGCGTCGACGTGATGAAGATCTGCGTGACGAAATCCTCGTCGCGCGTCGTCATGCCGGACCGCCCCTTGCCGCCGCGACGCTGCGCGCGATAGGTCGATAACGGCACGCGCTTGACGTAGCCCTTGTGGCTGACGGTGACGACGCAATCCTCGCGCTGGATGAGGTCCTCGTCCTCGACCTCGCCTTCCATCTCGACGATCTCCGTGCGCCGCGGCGTCGCGAAGGCGTCTTTGATCTCCGCCAGCTCGGTCTTGATGATGTCGACGATGCGCACGCGCGATGACAGGATCGCGAGGTAATCCTTGATCTCCTCGCCGATCTTCTTCAATTCGTCGCCGATCTCGTCGCGACCAAGCGCCGTCAGGCGCGACAGCCTCAGCTCGAGGATGGCCGTCGCCTGCTCTTCCGAAAGCCGGTAGGTGCCGCTTGCGGACACCTTGTGCCGCGGATCGGCGATCAGCTCCACCAGCGGGCCGACATCGCCGACCGGCCAATCGCGGCTCATCAGCTGGACCTTGGCCTCCGCCGGGCTCGGCGCCCGGCGAATGAGCGCGATGACTTCATCGATGTTGGCGACCGCCATAGCAAGACCGACCAGAACGTGCGCCCTGTTGCGGACCTTGTTCAGCAGATGCTTGATCCTGCGGCTCACCACCTCCTCGCGGAAGGCCGTGAACTGCTGGATCATGTCGCGCAGGTTGAGCTGCTCGGGCCTGCCGCCGTTGAGCGCCAGCATGTTGGCGCCGAAGGTCGTCCGCAGCTCCGAATAGCGCCAGAGCTGGTTCAGCACCACGTCCGCCATGGCATCGCGCTTGAGCTCGATGACGATGCGCATGCCTTCGCGGTTGCTCTCGTCCCACAGGTCCGAGATGCCCTCGACGCGCTTGTCGCGCACCAGCTCGGCGATCTTCTCGATCAAGGTCTTCTTGTTCACCTGATAGGGTATGGCGGTGACGATCAGCGCCTCGCGGTCCTTGCGGATTTCCTCCGTGTGCACCTTGGCGCGCATGATGATCGAGCCACGCCCCTTGTGATAGGCGGCGAGGCAGCCGGCACGACCGAGGATCAGGCCGCCGGTGGGGAAATCCGGCCCCGGAATGATCTGGCAAAGCTCGTCAATCGTGATCTCGGGGTTGTCGAGTTGAGCGACGCAGGCGTCGATGACCTCCGCCAGATTGTGCGGTGGGATGTTCGTCGCCATGCCGACGGCGATGCCGCCCGCGCCGTTGACCAGCAGATTGGGAAACTTCGCCGGCAGGACGCCCGGCTCCTGCAGCGAGCCGTCGTAGTTGTCGCGAAAATCGACGGTGTCGTTCTGGAGATCGTCGAGGAGAGCATGCGCGACCTTGGCAAGCCGGCTCTCCGTATAGCGTTCGGCCGCGGGCGGATCGCCGTCGATGGAGCCGAAGTTGCCCTGCCCGTCGACGAGCGGCAGGCGCATGGAAAAATCCTGCGCCAGGCGCACAAGAGCATCGTAGATCGCCAGGTTGCCATGGGGGTGATACTTACCCATCACCTCGCCGACGATGCGCGCCGACTTGACGTGTTTCTTGTTCCAGTCGAGCCCGAGCTCGCTCATCGCGTAGAGAATGCGCCGGTGCACCGGCTTCAATCCGTCGCGCACGTCGGGAAGAGCGCGCGAGACGATGACGCTCATGGCGTAGTCGAGGTAAGACCGCCGCATCTCCTCCGAGATGCTCACGGGCCGAATGTCGCTCGCTCCGCCCCCGTCCGGCGAACCGGGACGTGTCGTATCTTTGTCTGCCACGTTGGACTTCCTGCCTCGAACCGGGCGGCTCTGCCGGCCGCGTTCCGCTACCCACGGAACTCAAACGGGCGGCCCGAGACGGGGCGCCCACACCCTGATATAGCACGCCAACGGCAGCCCGCAACGCACCTGGGGCAGCGGCCGTCCACACGTATTTTTGTGGCTTAAAATCAATGCATTGCAGCGTTTTCGGCAAACCCGGTGACTGTCCCTTCGCAGGCCGACTTGCTCCTGCCATGAGGACCCTCTATTGCCAGCGCCTTGCGGGCGCTCGGGGCGTCCGCCGACCCGCGCCGGGATCGTGCCCCGACGACCATCTGGAAGGATCAACATGACCCGATTTGGACTTATGATTGCGGCAGTAGCGGCCCTCGCCGTCACAACGCCGGCCCTGGCGCAGCAGACCGCTCCGAAAGTCGCCATCCCGACAAAGACGTTCTTCAAAGGGCAGGCGATCGGCCAGTACCTCATCAAAGATCGCCTGATCGGCAACAACGTCTACAACCGCGAAGGCCAGGTCATCGGCGACATCGAGGACGTGATCGTCGATTCCGGCAACCAGGTTCAGGGCGTCATCATGGGCATCGGCGGCTTCGTGGGCGTCGGCGAGAAGAAAGTCGGCGTGCGCTACTCAGCGCTCCAGTTCTCCACCAAGGATGGCAAAACGACCATCACCCTCCCGGGCGCCAGCAAGGAGGTGCTCGCCGCTCTCGAGCCCTACAAGCGCGCAGAACCCAAGAAGTCGCTGCTCGAGCGCGCCAAGGACAAGGCACGCGAGTTGACCGACAAGTCGAAGGAGACGGCGGGCCCCGCCATGGAGAAGGCCAAGGAGACAGCCAAGGAGATGATGGAAAAGGCCAAAGAGACGGCCGGCCCCGCCATGGAGAAAGCCAAGGAAACGGCCAAGGACATGATGGACAAGGCGACGCAGCCGTCCACGCCTAAGAACTAGGATGTCGGCGGCGGCAAGGCGGCTATAGCCGTCTGCTCAGGAGCCATTTGAAACCCCGGTCTGCGTCGCAGGCCGGGGCTTTCTATTGGCTGCGAACACATCAAGGCGTGGACGCCCATGGCGGAATGGGTCGCATCCGCGCGGAACGAACCCGATGAGCTTGAGGAACTCGACGTCGAATTCTGAGGCTCAGGTGGATGGCGGCAGGAACAGGCATATGGGGGTCAAGACGCCGCCAATCACATGCATGCAAACATGCATTTTATTGTCGGGAGAATCGCGGCGTGGAAACGAGGCCGGAATGACAGTGGTACCGATTTTCGAGGTAACACGCATCGCCTTGTCGGGCATCAGAGTCACCTGATCCACCGGCGCGCAATCCATACCGTGACAGCACTCGATCGGATACCAATCATGGCTTGAAGCAGGGCCGGCCGTCACGAGAACGAATAGTAGAAAAAAGATTCTGAACATGGGGTTCCTCGCGTCTATCCATACGGCGCGCTTCCCCCCGGATGTTCTTGAACGCAAGGCAACGCTTTGGGTTGCTGGTGGCAGTGGCACGGAAGTCCGTACGCATCGTAGCGACGGAGCCACCGTCCACCGAAATCGACTTTCCGGCGCAGCCCTCGCGAATATTTGAAAGCCGATTGATCACATCGAACATTGACCTATGCTGGTTCATACCCGGCTCCGAACGGACAGGCATGGCATCAGGCTCGACAACCGTCGTCTACGCAGCTCTGGGCTTCAACGCTCTGATTGCAGCAACGAAATTCGTTGCGGCTGCGATCACGGGATCGGCCGCGATGCTGTCGGAGGCGGTCCATTCCTTGGCCGATACCTCCAACCAGCTCCTTCTTCTGCTGGGGCAGCGACGCTCGCGCCGGGCCGCAGATACGCGCCATCCCTTCGGCTATGGCAAGGAACTGTACTTCTGGAGCTTTGTCGTTGCGATCCTGCTGTTCTCGATGGGTGCCGGCGTCTCGATCTACGAGGGGGTCACCAAGCTCAAGGCACCGCACCCGATCTCATCGCCCATCGTCAACTACGCGGTGCTGCTGATCGCCATCGCGCTGGAACTCGGTTCAACAGTCTTCGCCGTGCGCGAGTTCAACATCCAGCGCGGCAGCCGCCCGTTCCTGCGCGCACTGCGCGGCTCGAAGGACCCGGCGCTTTTCACGGTCCTCCTCGAGGATTGCGCTGCACTCGCAGGTCTCACCCTGGCCCTGGCCGGCAATCTTGCGGCCGACAGGTTGGGATGGCTCGCTGCGGACGGCGCGGCTTCCATCGGTATCGGGCTCATCCTGGCCGCGGTCGCGGCTTTCATGAGCATAGAAACGAAAAGCCTTCTGATTGGTGAGGCTGCCGCAGCCGACGTGGTTGCCGGCATAAACAATCTGATCGCAGAGGAAGCGCGACGCACCGGCTTGATCCGCGCCGCGTACGACATCCGCACGATGCATCTGGGGCCGCACGACGTGCTGGCAACCGCGCGCCTCGACTTCGAAGACACGATGCCGGCGTCGCGGGTCGAAGACATCATCGCCCGGCTCGAGACCTCGATCCGGGCGCGCTATCCCGACGTCCGCCGCCTCTACCTGGCCGCTGCCGGTCACGACGACCCGGTTGCGCGGCAGGTTCCGCCGTTATCCGCGCCGGCCGGCCAGACCCTCGACGCCACCCCAGCAGCATCCAAGCCCTTGCCGCGACATAACCATCCGCCCCATAAACCCGGGAGGAAGCGCAAACGGCGCTAGCTGCGGACATTCAAGTCGGCGCGGACCGACTGCCGCACCTCAAAACGGGATTTCGTCGTCGAGCTGCTTGTCGAAGCCCTTGCCTCCGCCGGCCGGCTTGCTGCCGCTCCGCTTGGCTTCGGAATAACCTCCCACACCGCCCTCGGCGCTATAGTCCGCCTGCCCACCCTCCTGCATGCCGGCACCACCGCTGCGTCCGTCGAGCATGGTCAGCTGGCCATTGAAGTTCTGAAGCACCACCTCGGTCGAGTAGCGCTCCTGCCCGCTTTGATCCTGCCACTTGCGGGTCTGAAGCTGGCCTTCGATGTAAACCTTGGCGCCCTTCTTGAGATATTGCTCGGCGACCCGGCACAGCCCCTCGTTGAAGATCACCACCGTATGCCACTCGGTCTTCTCGCGGCGCTCGCCGCTCGTCTTGTCGCGCCAGGTATCGGTCGTGGCCACGCGCAAATTGGCGATGGGGCGCCCATCCTGCGTGCGCCTGATCTCAGGGTCCCGGCCGAGATTGCCGACCAGGATGACTTTGTTCACGGAACCGGCCATCGGGTTCTCCTTACCAGTTGCATCGGCACACGCGCCGACTCCTTCACGCCGACCTTAAGACACGGCGCGCTTGCCAAGTCAGCCAGCCGAGTTGCTTGTCCACGCCTTTGGCGACATGCGCTCCTAACAAAGCATCATGTTCCTATTATGTTCTAAATAAACGCGGGCCCGGCGTATTGCAAGGCCGTCACTGGCCGCGGGCGGCGTCGGCGGCCAGCGTCAGGTCGCGCAACACGGCGCTGGCGGCCAGTCCCGGCATCGCCGCACAGTCCTGGGCGCGCAACCGATCATAAATGGCGAGCATATCGCCCTTGAAGCCCGACCCCTGGGCCCGCCTGGCAATACCCGTAGCCACGGCACCGTCCCCCCACCGAGCTTTGCACATCAGAGCGGACAGCATCTGGGTGATGCGCTGCCGATAGTCATCGCCAACTGCAGTCTCGCTCGTCTTGATGAGGTCCTGCCAGACAATCATGGCAGCCGAGCCGGTCCAATCCTGGCTCTTTGCGGGATCGAACAGCGGACCGATGCCGTCGATGAGCTGAGCACGAAGCCGCGGACTGTCGATGCGCGCCACCATCTGGTTGAACTCGGCGGCGTCGGCCGGACTGGGTTTCGCCAGCGTGATCTCTCCGAAGTCCGCGAGCGGTGACCCAACGGCGGCAGGCGCAGTTGTCTGCCAGACGGCAGCGCCACGAAAGTCCGCGCCGGGCGCGCGCGCGCCGTTCAGGTCTGCGCCCTCGAGGCGCGCCCAGGGCAAGTAGGCACCATCGAGACTGGAATCCCGCAGTCCCGCGCCCTCGAGGTTTGCAAGTGCGAGCACAGCTCCCTGCAGCCCGGTATTCGACAGGTCCGCAAACTGAAGCTTGGCACCTGTCAGGTCCGCACCCTGGAGTTGCGCCTGCAGAAAATTGGCGCCCTGCAGCCAGACGCCGCCGGTGACATCCGCGCGCTCGAGATGTGCACCGGCAAAGTTTGCACCATACATGAGGCCATACGTCAGCTCGGCACCATCGAGGCTCGCTTCCTCGAGCCGCGCCGCCCGCAGATCGATCCCGGAGAGTCGGGCGCCGCTCATCCGCGCCTTCGAGAAATCAGCACGCCGCGCGCGTGTGCAGCCGGCAGCCGCGCGATCGGCGCGCAGCAGCAGGGCGTTCAGGTCCGCACATTGCATGCGGACGTTGCGCAGGTCGGATTGAACGAAGCTTGCTCCTTCGAGATTGGCACCGGTGAAGTCCGCCTGATGCAGATCCGTGCGGTCGAGGCGCGCAAAGCGCAGATCCCGGTTCCGGAGGCTCAGGCTTGCCTCGCCAGGTGAGATATCGTTGTCGACCACCAAATCAGCATCGGTAACATCGAGGTTGCGCCGAAACAGACCAAGGAGGGCCCTGTCCGGTACGGTGCCGACGAACGGAAAGAGGAACCCGAGCGCGGCCCGGTCATCTTGGTCGGCCACGACCGGTACGGGCGACAGCGAACGCGCCGCCCGGTCGAGCGGCTCGCCGGGAATGGTAGCCACGAACAGCGCCACGAAGGCCACAAGGCAAAGCACGACACCCGTCAGCACGAAGCTCATGGGATGCTGCACGCTGCTCAGGCCGAAGGCCCGGAAGAACGAGGTTTCCGTTCGCACGAGGAACACGCCGACGAACACCAGCAACGCAATGTCCGCCAGAACCGCGAAGCGGTGCGCTCCCGTGATCGAAACGCTGTGATAGGGCAGAAACGCAGTCTGGATATAGAGCAGCAGAATAGCGGGCAGGAATACAAGCGTCAGCCACGACATACCGTGCAGGAAGCTCCCCATGACGCGGCTGCGGTCGGCACCGGCGATGGCCTGCACGAAGAAGAAATTGTCCAGCTCCAGCCGCAAGGGATGCGTGCGCCGGTCGGTGGTCTCCAGCATGCGCAACGAACGATCGAACTCCAGGGTCTTGCGCGCCAGCAGGACGGCCTGCGACAGCACGCCGACATGCAAAAGCACGAGCACGAACGGCGCAAAAAGGAAGAAGCGCGTCAGCTCGATCTGCACCTGCAGAATCGGAAGCGGGATGGCATTGTTGAGCAACAGGTCACGATGGCTGACGCCCGCCACCGCGATCAGGAGATAGCTCATCAACGCGATGAAGATAATCCAGGCCGTGTTGAGCGCGCCGCTCGAACGGTTCACTGCCTCGAGCAGGCTGTAAGGATTGACGGGTGCCTCGGCCTCGAGCGCTACGCGACCGATGTCGTTCATCTCCGATTGCCCCCGGGTTCCCAGCGCCTGCCGCCATTCCGACAGGCCCGACCATAGCGGAAAAACTATGGCAAGGGGCTTCACTCGGCCTCGTCGAAGGGTCCGGAACAATCATCCGGTTAATCTGGGAGGCCACGCCGTCCCAAGCAGGCAGGTTCAGGCCTGGATGGAATAACCGCCATCTACCGGAATTGCCGTCCCCGTCACGAAGTCCGAAGCCTCGCTGCCCAGGAAGACCGCGATTCCGCGGAAGTCGTCCGGCACCCCCCAGCGCGCCGCAGGCGTCCGCTGGACCACCTTGTCGTGCAGGCCCGGCACGTCACGACGGGCGCCACGCGTGAGATCCGTGTCGATCCACCCCGGCAGGATGGCGTTGACTTGGATATTGTCCTTTGCCCAGGCGCTGGCGAGCGCTCGTGTCATCTGAACGATCCCGCCCTTGGACGCCGCATAGGGGGTCGCAAAAGATGCTCCGAAAATCGACATCATCGAGCCGATATTGATGACCTTGCCGCCGCCGGCCTTCGTCATGGCCTGATAAGCCGCATGGGAGCTATAAAACGCCCCGTCGAGGTTGATCCCGAGAACCTCGCGCCACTCACCGGGCGTGTACTGCTCCGGCTGCTTGCGGATGTTGATCCCCGCGTTGTTGACCAGGATATCGAGCCTGCCAAGCTCGGCGACAGTCGCCTCGACCATTTTCCGGCACGACTCGGGATCGCGCACATCGACCTCGACGACGGCCGTCTTCACGCCGAGCTGCGCAAGTTCCGCCGCGGCGGCTCGCGACTTTGCCGCGTTGCGCCCCGCAATCACGACATCCGCACCGGCCTCGGCGAAACCATGCGCCATGCCCAAACCAATGCCGCCGTTGCCACCCGTAATGAGCGCTACTCGTCCCTTGAGACTGAACAAGGACATTGCCTTCCCCGCGGCTCCAGCACGTACGCGCCGGCTCAACATCGGTCAATTCTCACGAGACGCGCCCGCAATTCAAGTCCTTCATGGCCTTCCCGACATCAGCACGCATCCCTGAGCGGGCAGGTCAAAGTCTATCGGCATGTAGCGGGGCGCCGCTCGCCGCAGCCATTATCACGGCCTTGCCAGGACTAGCGCTTGGCCCGCGCCTTTTTCTCTGGCGCGTCCTCGACATCGGGAAGAACACCATCCGCGTCCGGCGCCTCTGCTTCGGCTTCCGGATTGGCATCGAGCATCTGGTCGGTCAGAAGGCCGGCATTCTGTCGGATTGCACGCTCGATTTCGGCAGCCACGGCGGGATTGTCCTTGAGAAAGGCCTTCGCATTCTCGCGTCCCTGTCCGATGCGGTTGCCCTTGTAGGAAATCCATGCACCCGATTTCTCGACCACCCCCACTTTGGTCCCGAGATCGACCAACTCGCCAGTCTTGGAGATGCCCTCACCGTACATGATGTCGAACTCGACCTGCTTGAACGGGGGAGCGACCTTGTTCTTGACCACCTTCACGCGGGTTTGGTTGCCCACCACTTCGTCGCGGTCCTTGATCTGGCCGATACGGCGAATGTCGAGCCGCACAGACGCGTAGAACTTGAGCGCGTTGCCGCCGGTCGTCGTCTCGGGATTGCCGAACATGATGCCAATCTTCATGCGGATCTGGTTGATGAAGATCACCATGCAGCCGGACTTGGAGATGGACCCCGTGAGCTTGCGCAGCGCCTGACTCATCAGGCGCGCCTGCAGGCCGGGCAGACTGTCGCCCATCTCGCCCTCGATCTCAGCCTTTGGCGTGAGCGCGGCGACCGAATCCACGACCAGAATGTCCACCGCGCCGGAGCGGACCAGCGTATCGGCGATCTCGAGTGCCTGCTCGCCGGTGTCCGGCTGCGAGATCAGGAGCTCGTCGACCTTGACGCCCAACTTGCGGGCATAGACAGGATCGAGCGCATGTTCCGCGTCCACGAAGGCGCAGATGCCGCCCTTCTTCTGCGCCTCGGCGACACACTGGAGCGCGAGGGTCGTCTTGCCGGAGCTCTCAGGCCCGAAGATCTCGATGACGCGTCCCTTCGGCAAGCCGCCAATGCCAAGGGCGATATCGAGGCCGAGCGAACCCGTGGAGATCGCCTCCACGTCGATGCTCTTGTCGTTGGCTCCAAGCCGCATGATGGAGCCTTTGCCGAAATGCTTCTCGATCTGCTCCAGCGCGGCGCTGAGCGCCTTGTGCTTGTCCATGCTGCCCCCATCGACCACGCGAAGTGCCGGCGTGCTCATCGTTAACCCCTTATCTCTGACTTCCGCATCAAAGGCAATTTGAGGCAATGTACTCCTTTTGTTCTCACTTGACAACTCGACAGCACCAGACTGATATAATTCAGTTATTCGGCATGTGTTCTGCGTTTGTATGCGACTCGCCGGAGCGCATTGACGATATCGCCGCCAACCGCGACTCGCGGACTGCAAAAAACCCGCGCGGCCGGAGCTGCGCGGGTTCGCGTCACACGGCAAACGCTGGGCTTCAAGCAGCCGACGCGTCGGCCTGTTCTTTCATCGCCTCATGGCGCTCGCGGTCCTCGCGTCCCTTCACCGTCTCGTCGCGATCGACAAGCTCGATGACGGCGCGCGGCGCGCTGTCGCCGTAGCGGAAACCCGCCTTGAGCACGCGCGTGTAACCGCCGGCGCGGTCCTTGTAGCGTGGCCCAAGCGTATCAAAGAGCTTCTTGACCATCGCCTCATCGCGCAGGCGGGCAGCTGCGATGCGACGCGAGTTGAGATCGCCGCGCTTGGCGAGCGTGATGTACTTGTCCATCACGCGACGCAAATCCTTCGCCTTCGGCAGCGTTGTGACGATCTGCTCATGCTTGATAAGGGCTGCGGCCATGTTCGAGAACATGGCCTGCCGGTGCCCGCTGTCGCGGCCGAAGCGCCGCCCTAGCTTCTTGTGTCGCATATTGATCCCTTCCGTTGTTCACCGGCGGGGTTCTATGGCCCCGCATTGTTTTCATTCGCCAGCCTCAGTACTGGTCCTCGAACCGCTTGGCCAGATCCTCGATATTCTCCGGTGGCCAATTCGGAACTTCCATGCCGAGGTGCAGGCCCATCGAGGCGAGCACCTCCTTGATCTCGTTCAACGACTTGCGGCCGAAATTCGGCGTGCGGAGCATCTCCGCCTCGCTCTTCTGAATCAGGTCGCCGATGTAGACGATGTTGTCGTTCTTCAGACAGTTCGCGGAGCGCACCGACAGCTCCAGCTCGTCCACCTTCTTGAGCAGCGCCGCGTTGAACGCGAGCTCGGGGTGCTTCGTCTCCTCGACGGCCTTCTTCGGCTCCTCGAAGTTTATGAATACCGCCAGCTGGTCCTGCAGGATGCGCGCCGCAAGCGCGACTGAATCCTCAGCCGTGATCGAGCCGTCCGTTTCGACCTGCATGGTCAGCTTGTCGTAGTCGAGGATCTGACCCTCGCGGGTGTTCTCGACGCGGTACGAAACCTTCTTCACCGGGCTGTAGAGACTGTCGACCGGGATCAGCCCGATCGGAGCGTCATCCGGCCGGTTGCGCTCGGCGGCGACGTAGCCTTTGCCCATCGCCGCGGTGAACTCCATGCGGATGGAGGCGCCCTGGTCGAGATGACAGATGATGTGTTCGGGATTGAGGATCTCCACCTCGGAGCTGGCCTCGATGTCGCCGGCCTTCACCGGGCCGGGACCTTCCTTCTTCAGCACCATCCGCTTCACGCCTTCCGAATGCAGGCGCAGCGCGATCTCTTTGATGTTGAGAACGATGTTGGTGACGTCCTCACGCACGCCGGGAATAGAGGAGAACTCGTGCAGCACGCCGTCGATCTGGACGGTGGTGATGGCGGAGCCCTGCAGCGACGACAGCAGCACGCGACGCAGCGCATTGCCGAGCGTCATGCCAAAGCCGCGCTCCAGCGGCTCGGCGATGATGGTCGCAACACGTCCACGCTCGCGCCCCGGCGCGACGTCGAGCTTGTTCGGCTTGATGAGATCCTGCCAGTTCTTCTGCAACAGGTTGGCCATGACGAATACCTCTTGTCTCAAGTGCAGCGCGGGTGGAGCAACGGGCGCGGCTCCCCTGGCGCAAAGTTGTCAGTCGGCTGCCGTAGACGGTTGCCGTCCTCAGACGCGCCGGCGCTTGCGCGGACGGCAGCCGTTGTGCGGAATCGGCGTGACGTCGCGGATGGATGTGATCTGGAAGCCCACGGCCTGCAGCGCGCGCAGCGCGGACTCGCGGCCCGAACCTGGCCCCATGACTTCGACTTCGAGGATCTTCATGCCGTGGTCCATGGCTTTTTTGCCGGCATCCTCGGCGGCGACCTGTGCCGCATAAGGGGTCGATTTGCGCGAGCCCTTGAACCCCATCGTGCCGGACGAGGACCAGGCGATCGTATTGCCCTGCGCGTCGGTGATGGTGATCATCGTGTTGTTGAAGGTGGCATTCACGTGCGCCACGCCGGAGGCGATATTCTTGCGCTCGCGCTTGCGCGTCTTGGCGCGAACCTGCTGCTGCTCTTTGGCCATTCGTCAAACTCTCCAAACGGGGGCGATGCTGCGGGGCGCCGCACCTCCGAACCAATGGTCCGGCCGCGCTCCCGACGCGAATTCGATCAGGACGTCTTCTTCTTGCCGGCGATGGGCTTGGCCGGTCCCTTGCGTGTGCGGGCGTTGGTATGTGTGCGCTGCCCGCGCACGGGCAGGCCGCGACGATGGCGAAGCCCGCGATAGCAGCCGAGATCCATCAGCCGCTTGATGTTCATCGCCACTTCGCGCCTCAAGTCGCCTTCGACGACAAAGTCGCGGTCGATGGTTTCACGGATCTGCAGCACCTCGGCGTCCGTGAGCTGGTTGACGCGCCGCTCGTCGGGGATGCCGACTTTGCCGCAGATATCCTTCGCCAGCTTGGGGCCGATGCCATGAATATACTGCAATGCGATGACGACGCGCTTCTGCGTCGGGATATTCACGCCTGCGATACGAGCCACTGCTCTCTCCTCGAACGGCATCCATCGTCAGCAGAGGACCGGCCCGCCGCCTGTCGGTCCTCATAAACGCGCATAGACCGGCCCCCGTGCTCGCTTGCACCGGATCCGATCGCTCAGTTTCTCATCGCGAAGTCCCGTGTTTTAGCCGACCGTAGGGCTTGCGTCAACCATGCCGCAAGAGCCCATTTAGCCAACTTTTTCCAGAACTTGCGCGATCTCTGCCGACACCTTTTCGATGGGGGCCATGCCGTCCACCGTCTTCAGGATGCCCTTGCAGAAGTAGTAGCCCGTGATCGGTGCCGTATCCCGGTAATAGGCCATCAGCCTGGTCGTCACCGTCTCGGCATTGTCATCGGCCCGACGAACGAATTCCTTGCTGCCGCACACGTCGCAGACGCCCTCCTGCCGGGGGCGCTTGAAACGGTCATGATAACCCTCGCCGCACTTGGCACAGGTATAGCGGCCCACAATCCGCTCCACGAGCTTGGCAGGGTCGACCCGCAGCTCGATAACGGCGTCGAGCTGGCGGCCCGACTGGGTCAGAAGCTCGTCCAGAGCCGCAGCCTGGTTCAAGGTCCGCGGAAACCCGTCGAGAATAAACCCTGCCGCGCAGTCGGGTTGTTCGATCCGCTCGGCGATGATCTTGACGACGATGGCGTCCGAGACGAGCTCGCCCCTGTCCATGATGGCTTTCGCCTGGCGTCCGACCTCGGTGCCGGCCTTCACGGCGGCGCGCAGCATGTCTCCCGTGGAGAGCTGGACCAGGCCCCATTTCGCCTCGATGTCCTTGGCCTGGGTCCCCTTGCCTGCGCCCGGCGGACCGAGAAGGATCAGCTTCATCGCCGTCTCGTCGCCCCTCTGAGCTTCGCCTTCTTGATGAGCCCCTCATACTGATGGGCAAGCAGGTGGCTCTGAATCTGTGCCACGGTGTCCATCGTCACGCTGACCGCGATCAGCAGCGACGTGCCGCCGAAGTAGAACGGAACACCGGCATACGAGATCAGCAATTCGGGCAGGACGCACACGGCGGCCAGGTAGATGGCGCCGACAACCGTGATCCGCGTGAGGACGTAGTCGATGTACTCGGCGGTCTTGGCTCCGGGCCGGATGCCAGGAATGAACCCGCCATACTTGCGCAGATTATCTGCGGTCTCCTGCGGATTGAACACGACCGCGGTATAGAAGAACGCGAAGAACACGATCAGCGCCACATAGATGGCGAGATAGAGCGGCTGCCCGCGGCCGAGCGAGGCAACGACCGCGTTCAACCAGTCCGGCCCCGAGCCGTGCATGAACTGCGCGGCGGTAATCGGCAGCAGCAGCAGCGAAGAGGCAAAGATCGGCGGAATGACGCCGGACGAGTTGAGCTTCAGCGGGAGGTGGGAAGAATCGCCCTGGAACATGCGATTGCCCATCTGCCGCTTGGGATACTGAATCAGCAGCCGCCGCTGAGCACGCTCGATAAAGACGATGGCAGCGACGACGCCCAGCATCAACGCGAACAGGGCAATCAGCAGTGGCCAGGAAATGGCGCCCTGCCGCGACAACTCAAGAAGTCCCGCCAGCGCGCTCGGCAGGCCCGCGACGATGCCTGACATGATGATCAGGGACGTGCCGTTGCCGACCCCGCGCGCCGTGATCTGCTCGCCAAGCCACATCAGGAACATCGTGCCGCCGACGAGCGTCACGACCGTCGAGATGCGGAAGAACCAGCCGGGGTCGAGGACAACGCTCCCGGACGCCGCTCGCGAACCTTCCAGCCCGTAGGCAATGCCGTAAGCCTGGAACGCCGCCAATCCCACCGTGAGGTAGCGGGTATACTGGTTGATCTGCTTGCGCCCCTGCTCGCCTTCCTTCTTCAGCTGCTCCAGCGTCGGGACGACGCTAGTCATGAGCTGCATGATGATGGAGGCCGAAATGTACGGCATGATGTTGAGGGCGAAGATCGCCATGCGCTCGACGGCGCCGCCCGCAAACATGTTGAACATGCCGAGAATGCCGGACGAACTCTGCTTGAACGTCTCGGCGAACGCGACGGGATTGATACCCGGGATCGGGATGTAGGTGCCGAGACGATAGACGACCAGCGCCAACAGCGTGAACCAGAGGCGCTTCTTAAGCTCCTCGGCCTTCGAGAACGCCCCGAAGTTCAGATTGGCTGCGAGCTGCTCGGCAGCGGAAACCATGCGTCCTCACTCCCAACCGGTGTTGCGCGGCACAGGGCCTGCGCGGCGCCGGTATCCGGCTGATTCCAATGGCAGGGATATAGGGTCCCGCCACCGAAACCGGAACCCTTACTCCTCGGTATCGCCGGCGGCCGGCTTCTTCTTGGTTGTAGCCGCCTTCTTCGCTGCAGACTTCTTGCGCTTGGCTTCGTCTGCGGCGAGCACCTTGCGCTCGATCAGCTTGATCGAGCCTCCCGACTTCTCGACCGCAGCCTTTGCAGTGGCGGTGGCGTGATTGACGGTCAGCGACAGCTTGGCCTTCAGCTCGCCTTCGCCCAGTAAACGGACACCGTCGAGAGAACGGCGGATGACGCCCGCTGCCACCAGTGCAGCCGCATCGATGGGCTTGCCAGCATCGAGACGACCAGCCTCGACTGCTTCCTGCAGACGGCCGATGTTGACGGCGTTGTAGCTCTTCCGGTTCAGCTTGTTGAAGCCGCGCTTGGGCAGACGCCGATGCAGCGGCATCTGGCCGCCTTCGAAGCCGCCAATGCGCACACCCGAGCGTGCCGTCTGACCCTTGCCGCCACGGCCGCTGGTTTTGCCGATCCCCGAGCCAATGCCGCGGCCGACGCGGAGCCGGACCTTTCGCGACCCGGCATTGTCCTTCAGTTCATTGAGCCGCATGGCCAATGCACTCCTGCGAATTGCTGTTACGCCGTCTCTTCGACGACACGAACGAGATGGCCGACCTTGCTGATCATGCCGCGCACGTCAGGCGTATCCTCGAGCGTGCGCCGGCGCCCGATCTTGTTCAGCCCCAACCCGACCAGCGTCGCCTGCTGGTCGGCGGGACGCCGAGACGGACTGGCGATCTGCTCGATCGTGACGGTCTTGCCTGTGGTCTTCTTCGCCATTGCTGCACCCTTCCCGCGTCGCGGATTTCCTAGGCGGCCTCGCCTGCCGCGTCGCCTTCGGCAGAACCATCGCGACGGCGTGCAACGATCTCGCTCACCTTCTTGTTTCGACGGCCGGCGACCGCACGCGGGTTCTCCTGCGCCTTCAGCGCATCGAACGTCGCACGCACCATGTTGTAGGGGTTGGTGCTGCCAAGCGATTTGGCCACCACGTCGTGAACGCCCAGCATCTCGAACACGGCGCGGGTCGGGCCACCGGCAATGATGCCCGTGCCGGGCGGGGCGGAGCGGAGGACGACCTTGCCGGCACCATGCCGACCGGCGCTGTCATGGTGCAGCGTGCGGCCCTCGCGCAACGGAACGCGAACCAGGCTGCGACGCGCGGCTTCGGTCGCCTTGCGGATGGCTTCCGGCACTTCGCGCGCCTTGCCGTGGCCGAAGCCGACGCGACCCTTGCGGTCGCCGACGACGACGAGCGCAGCGAACCCAAAGCGCTTGCCGCCCTTCACGACCTTGGCGACGCGATTGATGTGCACGAGCTTGTCGGCGAACTCGCTGTCGCGCTCTTCGCGATCGCGCTCTCTGTGGGGGTTGCGTGCCACTGGATATCCCTTTGCGACTAGAGGTTCAGGCCGCCCTCGCGGGCGCCGTCAGCGAGAGCCTTGATGCGGCCGTGGTAGAGGTATGACCCACGATCGAACACAACGTCCTTTACGCCGGCCTTGACCGCGCGCTCGGCCACGAGCTTGCCAACCGCCGTCGCCGCAGCCTTGTCGGCGCCGGTCTTGATCTGACCCTTCAGGTCCTTCTCAAGCGACGAGGCCGCCGCCAGCGTCCGGCCGGCAACATCGTCAATCACCTGCGCATAGATATGCTTCGACGACCGGAAGACCGACAACCGCGGCCGGCCGTGATTGTTCTGGCGCAGCGCGCGGCGCACGCGCTCGCGCCGGCGATCGATTTGCGACAATTTTCCAACCATGACGTGGGCCCTACTTCTTCTTGCCTTCCTTGCGGTGGATATATTCGCCCTGATAGCGAATGCCCTTACCCTGGTAGGGCTCGGGCGGACGGTAGGCGCGGATTTCCGCAGCCACCTGACCCACCTTCTGCTTGTCGATGCCCGAAACCGTGATGACTTCGGACTTGGCACCGCCGACCTTCACATCGACGCCCGCCGGAATCTTGTGCAGGACGTCGTGGCTGAAGCCGATCTGCAGCTGCAGCTGGTCCTTGCCCTTCATCGCAGCGCGGAAGCCGACACCCTGGATTTCCAGAACCTGCGAATAACCGTTCGTGGCCCCTTCGACCAGGTTGGCTATCTGGGTGCGCGACATACCCCACATGGAGCGCGCCATCTTGGTGCTTTCGCGCGGGGTGACGAGGATTCCGTCCGCCGTTTTCTCGACCTTGATCTCCTGGGGGCACGTAAAGGACAGCTCGCCCTTCGGGCCTTTCATCTTCACAGTCTGCCCCGTCACCGTCGCCGTGACGGCGCTCGGGACGCTGACTGCCTTGTTACCGATGCGCGACATTGCCGATACCTTTGTCTGACGACCTGCCGAGAGCCCGGCAGTCTCGCCTTAGAATACGTTGCACAGGATCTCGCCGCCCACGTTCGCCTCGCGGGCGCGCGTGTCCGACATGACCCCCTTGGGCGTGGACAGGATCGCGACACCAAGCCCGTTAGCGACCGTATCCAGGTCGCGCACCGGCGTGTAGACGCGGCGTCCGGGCTTGGAAATCCGCTGGATGTCGCGGATCGCAGGCTGCCCGTTGGCATACTTCAGCTCGATCTCGAGCTCCGACATGCCGCCCTTGTGATCGACGCGCGAATAGCCGCGGATATAACCCTCGTCGATCAGCACGTCGAGAACGCGCTGGCGAAGGTTGGACGCGGGCGTCGTCACCTTGGGACGGCGACGCTGCTGCGCATTGCGGATGCGCGTCAGCATATCGCCCAGCGGATCATTGATCGCCATCTGGAAGCCCTCCTACCAGCTCGACTTGACCATGCCGGGGATCAGCCCCTGGCTGGCCAGCTCACGCAGCTGATTGCGGCAGAGCCTGACCTTGCGATAGTAACCGCGCGCACGGCCCGTCAGCTCGCAACGATTGCGGATGCGGGTCTTGGATGAATTGCGCGGCAGCTGCGCCAGCTTCAGGCGGGCAGCGAAGCGCTCCTCGGCCGGCTTGTTGAGATCGTCGGCGATCTCCTTCAGCTTCTTGCGCTTGCCCGCGTACTGCTGGACAAGCTTCCGGCGATGATTGTTCTTATTGATCGAACTGAGTTTTGCCATTCAATCCTCCAAGGACCCACTTATCGGCGTGCGAGGTTAGGTCCTAGCTGCGAAACGGGAAGTTGAAGCCGCGCAGAAGCTCGCGCGCTTCGTCGTCAGTCTGGGCCGTCGTGCACACGATCACGTCGAGACCGCGCACCTCATCGACCTTGTCGTAGTCGATCTCCGGGAACACGATATGCTCCTTGAGACCTACGGCGTAGTTGCCGCGGCCGTCGAAGCTCTTCGGGTTGAGCCCGCGAAAATCCTTCACGCGCGGCAGCGCGATCGTCACGAACCGATCCAGGAACTCGTACATCCGGTCGCCGCGCAGCGTGACCTTCGTGCCCAGCGCCATGCCATCGCGAACCTTGAACGTCGCGATCGACTTGCGCGCGCGCGTGATAACCGGACGCTGACCGGCAATCAGCGACAGCTCGTTGGCGGCCGAATCCACCTTCTTGCGGTCGTTGACGGCCTCGCCGACGCCCATGTTGAGGACCACCTTTTCCAGGCGGGGCACCTGCATCGCGTTCTTGTAGCCGAACTTCTTCGTCAGCTCGCTGCGCACGGTGCTCTCGTAATGCGCCTTCATGCGCGGCTTGTAGTCCTTCGGACGCGGCGCAGCAGCAGCCTTCGCCTTCGGAGCGCCCTTGGCCTCCTTGTCGGCCTTGCCGCCGGCCTTCGCCTTGGCGCCGCCTTTGGCCTTGTCCGGGCCTTTGTCGGGCGCGCCGCCCTTCGGCTGTTTCTGATCGGCCATGACTATTTCTTCTCCGCAATGACCTCGCCGGAGCGCTTCGCGACGCGCACCTAGCTGCCATCCCCAAGCGTCTAGAAGCCGATGCGCGTCGGCGTGCCGTCCATGGGATCCTGCAGCGCGAGG